>CAJOMD010000004.1 GCA_905235555.1 uncultured Eubacterium sp. | reverse complement strand
AAGTATAATATGGTACAATTTGGCGTTGGTGACGCCGAAGAAGAATACACAGACGGAGTCACGCTTAAAATTCGAATGAAGAAAGTTGATTTTGAAAAATTTAAGACTAGCGTAGTAGATGCTACTAGCGGAAAAGCAAAATTCAAAAACGTAACAGACTGTGAATATAGAGAGAAGGCAAATTTAAATGGTTAGAGAAGATATTAGAAATATTGCAATAATTGCACACGTTGACCACGGTAAAACTACTTTGGTGGATGAGCTATTAAAGCAGAGCGGTGTATTTAGAGAGAATCAAGAGGTGGCAGAGAGAGTAATGGACTCGAATGACCTCGAGAGAGAACGTGGAATTACTATACTTTCTAAAAACACTGCCGTTTCATATAAGGATACAAAGATTAACATCATTGATACACCAGGTCACGCAGATTTTGGTGGAGAAGTAGAGCGTGTTCTTAAAATGGTGAATGGTGTAGTTTTGGTGGTGGATGCATTTGAGGGTGCTATGCCACAAACTAGATTTGTTTTAAAGAAGGCTTTGGAACTAGAACTACCAGTTATCGTTTGTGTAAATAAGATTGATAGACCTGAGGCTAGATGTGAAGAAGTGGTGGACGAAGTGCTTGAACTTTTGATAGACCTAGATGCTAATGAGAGTCAGCTAGAATGTCCGTTTGTATATGCTTCTGCAAAAGAAGGTTATGCGTCTATGGATCCGGATGAAAAGACTGGTGATATGAAGGCTTTGTTCGAGACTATTATTGATTATATTCCTGCTCCAGAGGGTGACCCTGAAGCAGATTTGCAAATGCTTATCAGTACAATCGACTACAATGAATACGTGGGTCGAATCGGTGTTGGTAAGATAGATAACGGAACTTTGCGATTAAATCAAGATGCCTTGCTTGTAAACCACCACGAAAAAGATAAGAACGAGAAAGTTAAGATTACAAAATTACAGGTATTTGAAGGTCTAGAAAAAGAAGAAGTGCAGGAAGCTACAGTGGGTGATATTGTTGCTATCTCGGGTATTGCAGATCTTCACATTGGAGATACTATATGCGATGTGGATGCACCTAAGCCTATTGCTTTCCAAAAGATTTCTGAACCTACTATATCTATGACATTTATGGTTAATGACAGTCCTTTGGCTGGACAAGAAGGAAAGTTTGTTACATCAAGACATCTGAGAGATCGTTTATTTAAGGAACTTAATACGGATGTATCTTTACGAGTGGAAGAAACTGAAGGTACAGATGCATTTAAAATATCGGGACGTGGTGAACTTCATCTTTCTGTTTTGATTGAGAATATGAGACGTGAAGGATACGAGTTTGCAGTTAGTAAGGCTGAGGTTATTTACAAAGAAGAAGATGGACAAAAGCTTGAGCCTATGGAGAGATGCTTTATTGATGTGCCAGAAGAATTCAGCGGTTCTATTATTGAAAAACTTAGTCAAAGAAAAGGCGAACTTAAAGGTATGACTGCTGGACAGGGTGGTTATTCGAGATTGGAGTTTTCAATCCCATCAAGAGGACTAGTTGGTTACCGCGGACAGTTTATGACCGATACCAAGGGTAATGGTATTATGAATACTATCTTTGACGGATATGGTCCATACAAAGGTGACATTACATACAGAAAACAAGGTTCACTTATCGCCTTTGAAAATGGCGAGGCTATCACATATGGTCTATTTAATGCACAAGAGCGCGGAACACTATTTATAGGTGTGGGCGAAAAGGTTTACGCCGGTATGGTGGTAGGTGAGACTGGAAGAGCAGAAGATATTGAGATTAATGTTTGTAAGACAAAGCATCTTACTAACACTAGAACATCTAGCTCGGATGAGGCGCTTAGACTTACTCCTAAAAAAGAATTAAGCCTTGAGCAAGCGCTAGAATTTATAGATACAGATGAACTTTTAGAGATTACTCCAGAGAATTTGAGAATTAGAAAGAAGATTCTTGATCCTACACTAAGGAAGCGCGATATGATTAGAAGACAGAACGAAAAATAAGTTTAAGTCAGTTGAAAATTCAACTGACTTTTTTATTTTCCGTAGAAAACTTTGAATTTGCTATTGAAAAACAACTAGTCACGTTTTATAATGTGTAAGTCGGTTAATATCATAAGTTGCATATGGCTTTGAGTCAAAGAATATGTATTATGAAGAGTTTACGGAGGACGTCCGTGAGAGAGTAGAAGATTTGATTCAGGAGGATATTCCTGGATGTATAGTTGCTGTTAGAAATGTAGTTAAAAATAATGGTGTGAGAAAAAAAGCTCTAAGCTTTGTGGTGAAAGATGAGAAAGCTACACCCACTATTTATTTGAGTGAATTTTATGAAGATTTTAGAGAAGGAAGACTTTTAGAAGATATATGTGAGGAGATTATTGAAACTTACAAAAGAGGGTTGGCGCGTTTTCAAAATGAAATAGATATTGAAGATTTTTTAGACTACGAGAAAGTCAAAGACCAAATTTTTTTAAAATTGATTAATCAAGAAATGAATAGTAAGCTTCTTAATGATGTTCCTTGGAGAGCTTACTTGGATTTAGGAATTGTATATTTTGTAGCTGTTTCATCGGATGAGTGTTCAGCCACAGTTTTGATACATAATGATCATTTAAAACATTGGGGTATATGCGAAGAGGAATTATATAAAAAAGCATACTCTAACACTTTGGAAAAGAGAAAACCGGAAATTCTTAGAATGAAGGATGTCATTAAGGATATGATTGTCGAGAGAATAACAGGTAGCGTTGATATTTTGGCGGAAGACATAGATTATGGCGGAAAAACCAAAGAAGAAGTGGAAGAGATGGTAAATGAAGAGATAGATAAAGTCGAGCGACAAAAGCCGATGGAAATGTTTATTTTGACGAATGACATCAAGTCGAATGGGGCGGTTTGTATGATGTATCCAAATGTTTTAAAAGACTTTGCTCATGAAAAGGGATTAGATCTATTTATTATACCAAGTTCCATTCATGAGGTGCTTTTAGTTCCAAAGAAAAATGGAAGCGCCAAAAGGCTAAATGAAATACTAAATGATGTAAATAAAAATAGTCTAGATAGTGTAGAAATATTATCTAACAAGATTTATACATACAGTAGAGATATGGATGAGGTGAAAATAGAAGAAGTTTAAAAAAGTAGACACAATGCGTGTCTACTTTTATGTACCCGACAAGAGTTGAACTTGTATTTCCGGCTCCGGAGGCCGACGTTCTATCCATTAGACTACGGGTACGAACTATACAATTTTATCTTAAAGGGAAGCATTTATCAAGAAGCCCGTTTTGTTGAATTTTAACCCTATTTTTGTTATTATATTAGGGATTAATTTAAGGGAGAAACCTATGGATAATCAAGAAAGAAAACTATCTAGTGAAGAATTAGAAGCTTTACTGAAAGAGGTAGAGAGCGAACCAGAAGCGAAGATTCTTCCAGATGTTGAAAAACCAAGAAGAAGAAAGAAAAAGACAAAGATTCGTATCGATATGGTAATAGCAGCTATCGTGGCTTTAGTTCTTATCGGTTGCGTTATTTTTATGATAGTACACTTTGTTGGCAAGTCTAACAGCAATTCAGCGCGTGAGGAATCAGAAAATGCTTTGCAAGATGAGAAGTATCCTGAGATTTCTGATGTGGTGTCACACTATTTGAGGGCGTTTCTAATTAAGGATTCAACTAAACGCCATCAAGAGTTGGCTCGCTATGTAGATAATATGGGTGCTATTGACGAGAGCGAAATTGGATATAAGGATTATATCGTTTCATACTCTGACATTGAGTGTTACACAAAAAACGGCTTGAAGCCAAATACATATGTAGTTTATGCATATTCTCAAACTAAGTTTAAGAATATTGCTACAGCGGCTCCATCGTTGCAGACTTTGTATGTTATTGTAGATTCAAAGACAGGTAATGTATATGTACATAACGGCATTAAGAGTAATAGTGATATAGCAAAGTATATTGCTGAAGTATCTAAAGATGAGGATGTTGTGGCATTAAAGAATGATGTGGAAAAAGAGTTAAATGAAGCTTGTGAATCTGACAGATATTTGAAGGACTTTATTAATAAATTAAAAGCGAGTAAGCAGCAAGCTACACAAGCTCCAACTAAAAAGAAATAAGAACTTATTGGTGCCAGAGGATATCTGGCACCTTTTTAATTAAATGATTTATTGTCGGGAGATAATGATGAAACGATACAAGGAAAAAAGTGAAAATAAAGAAGTTAGGCTTAACAAATTTTTAAGCGATGCCGGGGTTTGCTCTAGAAGAGAGGCTGACAGATTGACTGAGGCGGGCGAAATCACTATTAATAATCGTACGGCAGTACTTGGCGACAAAGTAACTGACACTGATGTAGTAAAAGTGAAGGGCGAAGTAGTAACTAGAGAAGAAGAGCAAATTATTATCGCTTTTAATAAGCCAGAGGGTGTGGAGTGTACCGCACAGAAAAGTAACCCAGATAACATTATTGACTATATTGGATATGGAAAACGTATTTATCCAATAGGTCGTTTAGATAAAAACTCAAGAGGTTTAATTCTTCTCACAAATGATGGCTCGATAGTGAACGGAATACTTAAGGCATCGAACTATCACGAGAAGGAATATGTAGTGACTGTAGATAAAGAAATCACTGGCGAGTTTATAGAAGCTATGTCTAGTGGAGTCACTATTTTAGACGGAGTTAAAACTAGACCTTGTGAGGTTAAAAAGACAAAGAAACATGAGTTTAACATTGTTTTGACGCAAGGGTTAAATAGACAGATTAGACGTATGTGTAAAGCACTAGGTTACAAAGTCAATAAACTTCAAAGGGTTAGAATAATGAATATTGAACTAGGAAACCTAGGAATGGGCAAGTATAGAAATCTTACTGACCAAGAGGTGGAAGATTTATTGAATCAAATTAAAGACTCAAATGGAGATACAGATGGACAAGAGTAAAAGAATAAAAGAATTAGTTGACCTACTAAACAAGGCAAGTAAAGCATACTATCAAGATGCCAAAGAGATAATGACAAACTTTGAGTACGATCAGCTTTACGATGAATTAGTGAGCCTTGAAAAAGACACAGGCATAGTTCTTGCTAACAGTCCAACAGTAAATGTAGGTTACGAAGTTTTAAGCGAACTACCAAAGGAAAAACACGCATCTCCAATGCTAAGCCTAGATAAGACTAAAGAAGTGGAGGAACTAGTTTCATTTGTTGGGGACAAAGAAGCCGTGCTTTCTTGGAAATTAGATGGACTAACAATAGTTCTTACCTATAAAAATGGAGCTTTAGAGAAAGCTGTCACTAGAGGAAATGGAACAGTGGGAGAAGTAGTAACTGCTAATGCCAAGACATTTAAAAATGTGCCTGTTTCTATTCCTTATAAGGGAAGATTAGTGCTTCGAGGCGAAGCTGTAATTAAGTACAGCGACTTTGAAGGGATAAATAAGACTATAGAAGATGCGGATTCAAAATATAAAAATCCAAGAAACCTTTGCTCTGGATCTGTGCGTCAGTTAGACAGCAGTGTTACGGCAGATAGAAATGTTAGATTTATTGCGTTTGCTCTAATAGAGAGTGATGATTTCACAAACTCGGTTAATGAGCAACTAAACTGGCTTGATGAGCAGGGCTTTGAGACGGTTGAGAGAAAGATGTCAAACGCATCTAATATGAAAGAAAATGTAAATTACTTTGCAGAGGCCATAAAAACATACGATTATCCATCGGATGGTCTAGTTTTAGTGTTTGACGATATTAAATATGGTTTGTCGCTTGGAACTACAGCAAAGTTTCCTAGAAATGGAATTGCGTTTAAGTGGCAAGATGAAATGGCTAGCACTAAACTTAAATATATAGAGTGGAGTGCGAGTAGAACTGGACTAATTAATCCTGTGGCGGTATTTGAACCGGTGGAATTGGAAGGGACTACAGTTTCGCGCGCAAGCGTTCACAATGTAAGTATTGTGGAAGAGTTGAGCCTGGGCGTAGGAGATGAGATTACAGTTTATAAGGCAAATATGATTATTCCACAGATTGCAGAGAACAAGACTAAGAGTGGAAGTATCGAGATTCCTAATGTTTGTCCAGTTTGTGGTGAAAAGACTGAGATTAAAAATGAACTTGGTGTTAAAACTTTGCATTGTGTTAATCCAAATTGCCCTGCAAAGAATATTAAGAAGTTTACTTTGTTTGTGACAAGAAATGCTCTTAATATTGAAGGATTAAGTGAGGAGACTTTGGAGAAGTTTGTGGATGCGGGATTTATTCATGAGTTTGCAGATATTTATCACCTAGATAAGTATAAAGACGAGATTGTAACTATGGAAGGCTTTGGTGAGAAGTCTTATGACAATATTATTGCATCAGTAGAGGCTTCTAGAAAGGCTGAACCAGCAGCAGTTTTGTATGGACTTGGAATTCCACATATTGGAGTGTCTAATGCGAAGATGCTTTGCAAGGCCTTTGACCAGGACTTAGATAAGATAAGAAACGCCACTGTAGATGATTTGGTGGTGATAGATGGAATGGCGGAAAAGCGTGCGGTTCCGTTTGTGGAGTATTTTCGTAATAAAGAAAACAGTGATGCGCTAGATAGACTTTTATATGAGCTTGAGATTATAAAGCCGGAAGTGAACGGTGAGCAAAATATGGATGGATTATCGTTTGTAATTACAGGCTCGCTAAATAGTTTCGAAAATAGAGATGCACTAAAGAGGTATATTGAAGATAGAGGTGGTAGCGCCAAAGGAACAGTAAGCAATGCTACTAACTATCTAATTAACAATGATATTAATTCAAATTCTTCAAAGAATAAGAAGGCGAAGGAACTGGGTATTGAGATTATTACTGAGGAAGAAGTACTAAAAAGATGGCCATAAACTTTATTTATTAAGGAACTTTTTCGAATTATTGACCGTGTAAAAATTGGTAGTATAATTATAAGAAGTAAATGCAAATTTGGAGGAAAACGAAATGGGCAAGAATATTGATTGGGAAAATTTAGGATTTGAATATATTCCTACAGAAAAGAGGTTTGTAGCGAATTATAAGGACGGAGCATGGGACGAAGGCGGACTAATTGATGATGCTAATATCACTATGAGTGAGTGCGCGTGCGTGTTGCAGTATGCTCAGACATGCTTTGAAGGAATGAAGGCATATACCACGGAAGACGGAAGAGTAGTTATTTTCCGTCCACAATTGAATGCGCAGAGAATGATTGATACATGTAAAAGATTAGAGATGCCGGTATTCCCTGAAGATAGATTTGTGGAAGCGGTAGGCCAGACAGTTAAGGCGAATATTGATATGGTACCACCTTATGGCTCAGGCGCTTCATTATATATTAGACCATTTATGTTTGGTTGCGGACCTGTGATTGGTGTGGCACCAGCCACAGAGTATCAGTTTAGAGTATTTACTACTCCTGTTGGACCTTACTTTAAGGGTGGCGCAAAGCCTATTACACTAACAGTTAGTGATTACGATAGAGCGGCTCCTCACGGAACAGGTCACATTAAAGCAGGACTAAACTATGCTATGAGTTTATATCCTACACAGGAGGCGCACAGAAATGGTTTTGCAGAGAATATGTATTTAGATGCAGCTACTCGCACTAAGGTAGAAGAGACTGGTGGGGCTAACTTTATATTTGTAACAAAAGATGGAAAAATAGTTACTCCTAAGTCAGATACTATTCTTCCTTCTATTACAAGAAGATCTATTATGTATGTAGCTGAACATATTCTAGGTATGGAAGTTGAACAAAGAGATGTATTGTTTAGCGAGGTTACTGAATTTGCCGAGTGCGGACTTTGCGGAACAGCAGCAGTTATCTCTCCAGTTGGAAAGATTAATGACCACGGTAGGGAAATTTGCTTCCCAAGTGGAATGGAAGAGATGGGACCAACTATCAAGAAACTTTACGATACACTCACAGGAATCCAAATGGGAACTATCGAAGCTCCTGAAGGATGGATTTATGAGGTTAAATAATGAATTTTAATAGAATTTCACTAAAGACTAAAGCAAAAAGGATTTTGAGAAATAACTGGGGATGGGCTATTTTAGTAACAATTATTCTTACGCTTGTTACACCCACAGCAGCCATTTCATATGTTTCTAATCAAGCGAGAAATTTAATAAACACTGATATGAACACACAGATTGTTCAAAATGATCAGGACATAGATACGGGAATTGATAACCAAATTGACCTATATAGATACAGGCCTGATATTATTCTTAAAAGGTATAAGGAAGAAGTGGACACGATGGTTAGAAGCGTTATACCTTGGTATATGGGTTCCACATGGGCATTATTTATTATGGCACTAATGATATCTTTCTTTGTTGCATTTGCTTTGAAAGTATTTGTTTTAAATCCAATTCATGTAGGATGTATGAAATGGTATCTAAGAAATAGAACTGAAAGCAAGCCAAAAATGAGGGCTGTGGTAGAAACCTTCGGCAAAGGATATATAAGAATAGTAGCGATTATGTTCTTAAGAGATCTATTTACTTTCCTTTGGACATTATTGTTGATTGTTCCAGGAATAATTAAGTCTTATGAATATAAAATGATTCCTTATCTTTTGGCAGAGAATCCCGAACTCACAGTGAGCGAGATATTTGGTATGACTAAAAAGATAATGGATGGAAATAAGATGGATACATTTGTTTTAGACTTATCATTTTTACCATGGATTTTGTTGTCGGCTATGACATGCGGAATTCTATCTGTGGTGTATGTGGCACCTTACATAGCATTAACCAATACAGAGTTATATGTATGCTTATGCCAGGGCAAAGACCAGTATGAAATGTCAAATTAAATGCTTTATAGTTATCGGCTTTTTAAGCCGATAACTATTTTTGTTGCTAATATAATAGGAGAAAATGAAATGAGAAAGATTATGAAAAAATTTGCAGTAGTTTATTTATCATTAGCAATGATAGTTGGGGTGTTTCCTGCTTACACCAATCAAGTAATCGCTAAGGAAGAAAAGACTACTATTAAGAAAATGGCTAAGGGATTTGCTGAAGGCAGTGATGCTTTTGATTTTTCTGATGCTGATAAAGCGGGAAAGGAAGCGTTAAAGAGTAAAATTGAGGATGCTCCTGAAAAATTTGATTTAAGAAATGTAGATGGCAAATCATACGTTACGCCAGTTAAGTTCCAAAATCCATTTGGAACTTGTTGGGGATTTGCTGCCACAGCTGCAGCGGAGACTAGCATTCTAGGATCGGATTTGGCAGTGTTGGATGGTTTGGATGCGGATACTTTTGATTTGTCGGAAAAGCATTTGGCGGTAAACAGTGTGAAAGCACTTAATGATCCAAATAATTCTCAAAATGGAGAAGGTAGACATTATTTTGATAAGAATATGCCTTTGTCGGACAAATTGGATATGGGTGGATTTGTAATTTTTGCATCTAGTATGTATTCGTCGGGAATAGGTCCTGTTGTGGAAGAATTAGATCCATTATTTGAATATTCTGGAAAGAATAAATGGACGGACAAGAGAAGAATTGATGGCGTATGGCAAGACTATTGTTATAGTGAAGATGATGATTGGGATATTCCAGAAGCAGAACGTTTTACTCAGTCATATGAGCTTAGTGAATCTTTTATGCTTCCATCTCCCGCTCAAATTATTAATAATGATGATGAGGATACTAAAACATACAAGTATAATCCTGAAGGAACGATGGCTATAAAAGATCAGATTTTGCAAAAACGTGCTGTAGCAATAGCGTTTTGTGCAGATACTAGTATGCCAGATCAAACAAGTGATGGTAAATATATTAGTAAAAACTGGGCGCATTATACTGATAACACAGAAGACGATGCCAACCATGCAGTAACAGTAGTGGGATGGGACGATAATTATCCAAAAGAAAATTTTATTGAAAATAAACAACCTCCTCATGATGGAGCATTTCTAGTAAAAAACAGTTGGGGTTCTGGAGAAAATGAATTTCCTAATAAAGGACCAGGGGACTGGGGGATTCCGAACAAAGAAGGAAAGGGCACTGGATATTTCTGGCTATCATACTATGATCAATCTCTTGACTTGCCAGAATCTATGGCTTTTGAAAGATATAATACTGATGGATATAATATTAATCAATATGATTTTATGCCAGTGAATGACTTTTTCGATACATACACTGAAAATGAATCTAGTACGGCAAATGTGTTTAAGGCTGAGACTACACAATCGCTAGATCAAATTGGTTTTGTCACAGCATCTCCTGGCACAAAAGTTAAATACAATATATACATCCTTCCAGATAAATTTGAAAATCCAACTGACGGTATAAAAGTGTTATCTGGACAAACAGGAGCCTACGAGTATGGTGGATTCCATAAACTTAAATTGCCAAGAAAAATAAAACTAAATAAGGGACAAAATTATTCGATAGAAATACAGGAAATTAATGCAGAGGGGACATATAGTATTAATGTGGAATTAGCAGAAAACGAGGCGACGGCTCAACTTTATGAGATGCCATCATATGTAAAAGGCGTTGTTAATAAAAATGAAAGTTTTTTAAAAGTTGATGGCAAATGGAATGATATATCCAATAAGAACGTTATGGAAAATTTAATCAGCGGTTTAAATATGTTTATGACCTACGATAATTTCCCAATTAAAGGTTATTGCCTGCCAGAAGAAAATTTAAATACATATTTTCTATCAGGGAATAATATTAAACTTGACCCATATGGTTCTGATGACTCTGAAGAAACTATAAGGTTAGCTTTTAAAGGAAACGAGGGAATAATCCCGAATGACTGCAATGTAGACTGGGAACTAATGCAAGGTGGGGAAAAGTTCATTACACTAACCAAATACGATGATGATCCATGCAAAGTAAAAGTGGCAGGAATTCTTCCTGGAACAGCATATATTAAAGTGACCACGGAAGGATATGGCACGCAAGTGATAAAAGTGGAAGTGGTCAAAGATGGTAAATACCAATTTGATTTTGACGATTACACTGAAATTGCTTGTGGAGAATCTGAAGAATTGACGGTGTATGAAGGAAGTGCAAGCATAGACAATTTTAAAAACGTGATTTTAAAATCAGCCAATCCAAAGATTGCCACTTTCTCCAATGGAATATTGAAGGGTATAAGTGTTGGAAAAACATATATTTCGGTAGGCGATTCAAAAGGGTATGAAACTACTCTTGAAGTAAGAGTTAAACAGGGAACTCAAAAGCTTACAGCCAAGGGCAAGACTATTAAGATTAATTATAAGAAACTAAAGAAAAAGAAAAAGACTTATAAGCGAAGCAAAATAATGACTCTAAAAGGAGTTAAGACTAACGCTACTTACAAAATTACTAGTGTTAAAAAGAAGAAATATAAGAAGTATTTCAAGATTAATTCTAAGACTGGAAAATTAACCATCAAGAAGAAGTTAAAGAAGGGTAAGTACAAAGTAAAAGTCAGAATTAGAGCAGTTGGAAATACCAATTATAAAGTTGCAACTAAGAATGTGACAGTAAATGTTAAAGTTAAATAACGTCTTATTAGTTCAATTTTATACTAGACAAACCCTGGCGTCTTTGTTATAATTTTAACAATCACGGGCGTATTGCGCCCAAGTATATAATTTTTTTGATAAAAACGGAGGAAAAGTATTATGTCAAAGAAAGTAGTTTTAGCAGGTGCATGTCGTACAGCTATTGGAAAAATGGGTGGCGGACTAAGCACAACACCAGCTGCAAAGCTTGGTTCTATTGTAATAGAAGAAGCACTAAAAAGAGCTGGCGTACCAAAGGATGAAGTGGATCACGTATATATGGGTTGCGTAATTCAGGCAGCTCAGGGACAAAACGTTGCTCGTCAGGCATCAATCAACGCAGGTCTTCCTATCGAGACTCCAGCAGTTACAATAAACGTAGTTTGTGGTTCAGGTCTAGATGCTGTTAACCAGGCTGCACAGATGATTAAAGCAGGTGATGCTGATATCGTGGTTGCTGGTGGTATGGAGAATATGTCAATGGCACCATACGCACTTACAAAAGCACGTTTCGGTTACAGAATGAATAATTCAACAATGATTGATACAATGGTAAATGACGCTTTGACAGATGCATTTAATCAATATCATATGATGATCACTGCTGAAAATGTAGCAGAGCAGTGGAATCTAACAAGAGAAGAACTTGATGAGTTCTCAGCTAACTCACAGCAGAAATGCGAGAAGGCTATGAACGAAGGAAAGTTCAAAGATGAAATCGTTCCTGTAGAAGTTAAGCAGAGAAAACAAACTGTAGTAGTAGATACAGACGAAGGACCAAGAGCAGGTTCTACAGTAGAAACACTAGCAGGATTGAAATGCTGCTCAGGCAAAGAAGGTGGCGTTGTTACTGCTGGTAATGCTTCAGGTATCAACGACGGTGCTGCAGCTGTTGTAGTTATGAGTGAAGAGAAGGCTCAGGAACTTGGAGTTACTCCAATGGCTACATTCGTAGGTGGAGCACTTGGTGGTGTGGCACCAGAGATTATGGGTGTTGGACCAATCGCTGCTACAAACAAAGTAATGGAAAAAACCGGTCTTACAGTAGACGATATGGACCTTATCGAAGCTAACGAAGCTTTCGCTGCACAGTCAGTTGCTGTAGCAAAAGATCTTAAGTTTGATATGGACAAGGTAAATGTAAATGGTGGTGCAATCGCACTTGGTCACCCAGTTGGTGCATCAGGATGTCGTATCCTCGTAACTCTACTTCACGAGATGCAAAAGAGAGACGCTAAGAAAGGTCTTGCTACACTTTGTATCGGTGGTGGAATGGGTTGTGCCACAATTGTAGAAAGAGACTAATAAATAAGCAATAAACCACAGTGGGAGACTACTGTGGTTTTATGGCGTTTTATAGGATATAAAAATGCCAATAAAATAAGAGGAGATGAAAATGGAATTCATTAAATTTGAAAAAGAAGATTATATTGGAATCATTACAATTAATCGCCCACAGGCTTTGAACGCTCTTAACTCTCAGGTGCTTGATGAACTAAACGAAGTACTTGATAGTGTAGATTCAAATGAAACTAGAGCACTTATCCTAACTGGTGAGGGAGACAAGTCATTTGTGGCGGGTGCTGATATCGGAGAGATGTCTACACTCACAAAGGCAGAGGGAGAAGCCTTCGGCAAAAAAGGTAATGATGTATTTAGAAAGTTGGAAACTCTTGAGATTCCAGTAATCGCTGCTATTAATGGTTTTGCACTAGGTGGCGGATGTGAGATCTCAATGAGCTGTGATATTAGAATCTGTTCAGAGAACGCTATCTTTGGTCAGCCAGAAGTTGGTCTAGGAATCACACCTGGTTTTGGTGGAACACAAAGACTTGCTAGACTAGTTGGTCCAGGAATGGCTAAGCAGATGATTTACACAGGCAGAAATATAAAGGCTGATGAGGCTTATAGAATTGGTCTTGTAAATGCAGTTTATCCACAAGAAGAACTTATGGCTGCTGCAAAGAAAATGGCAAGTGGTATCGCTATGCAGGCACCTATTGCTGTTAGAGCTTGTAAGAAGGCTATTAACGATGGTTTGGATGTAGATATGGATCAGGCAATCGTTATTGAAGAGAAACTATTTGGAAGTTGTTTTGAGACTGAAGATCAAAAAGCAGGAATGGGTAACTTTCTAGAAAAAGATAAGGAAAAGAAACTTAAAGTAGTTCCTTTTAAGAACAAATAGATTAAAAAATGTTTTTAACGTTTTTAATATAAATAAAAAAACAATTGGAGGAAAAGGAAATGAAAGTAGGAGTAATTGGCGCAGGTGTTATGGGTTCAGGTATTGCTCAGGCATTTGCTATGACAGATGGTTATGAAGTTTATCTTTGCGACATCAAGCAGGAGTTTGCTGATGGTGGTAAGGCAAAGATTGAAAAGAACATTAATTTCTTAGTTGGTAAAGAAAAGATTACAGCTGAGAAAGGTGAAGAGATTTTAGGTAAAATCACAACAGGTCTTAAAGATATCTGTACAGATGTTGATTTGATTATTGAGGTAGCACCTGAGAACATGGAAATCAAAAAGACTACATTTAAAGAGTTGATGGACATCGTTCCAACTGATTGCATCTTTGCATCAAACACATCATCTCTTTCAATCACAAAGATTGGTGAAGGATTAGACAGACCTATGGTAGGTATGCACTTCTTCAACCCTGCTGACAGAATGAAGTTAGTAGAAGTTATCGCTGGTGAGAACACACCTGATGACTTAGTAGAAAAGATTATCTCGATTTCTAAAGAAATTGGAAAGACACCTGTAAAGGTTAAGGAAGCTCCAGGTTTCGTTGTAAATAGAATTCTTATCCCAATGATTAACGAAGGTATCGGTGTGTACGAGGCAGGCACAGCTACAGCTGAAGATATTGACACAGCTATGCAGTTAGGTGCTTCACATCCAATGGGACCTTTGGCTTTGGGTGATTTGATTGGTCTAGACGTATGCCTTGCAATTATGGAGGTACTTCACACAGAAACTGGTGATGACAAGTACGCTCCAGCACCACTTCTAAAGAAGATGGTAGAAGAGGGTAACCTTGGTAGAAAGACTGGTAAAGGTTTCTACGATTATAGTAAATAAATTTTAATATAGTTGATTTATGACGAAAAGTTTTTGACTTAAAGTCATTTTCAAATATAAAGCTATTACATTATGGAGGAAAAGTATTATGGATTTTACTTTGAGCGAAAAGCATAAAATGGCGCAGACTCTATTTAGAGACTTCGCTGAAAATGAAGTAAGAGATCTCGCTCAGGAAGTCGACGAAGAAGAAAGATTTCCAAAAGAGACAGTTGAGAAAATGTCTAAATACGGATTCATGGGAATTCCAATTCCTAAGGAATACGGCGGACAGGGTTGTGACATTCTTACATATGCTATGTGCGTAGAAGAGTTGTCAAAAGTATGTGGTACTACAGGCGTTATCGTTTCTGCTCACACATCACTTTGCGCAGACCCAATTATGAGTTATGGTACAGAAGAACAGAAGCAGAAATACTTACCAGACCTAGCATCAGGTAAGAAGATTGGTGCTTTTGGTCTTACAGAGCCAGGAGCTGGTACTGACGCACAGGGTCAGCAGACAAAGGCTGTACTAGATGAAGAAGCACACGAATGGGTTCTTAATGGATCTAAGTGTTTCATCACCAACGGCAAAGAAGCAGACGTTTATATCGTTATTGCTGTTACAGGTAAGATTGAAAAACGAGGAAGAATGATGAAAGAAATTTCAGCATTTATCGTAGACAAAGATGCTCCAGGATTTACATTTGGTACTAAGGAAAAGAAGATGGGTATCAGAGGTTCATCCACATACGAGCTAATCTTTGAAGACTGCAGAATTCCGGAAGAAAACATCCTAGGCAAAAAAGGTCAAGGATTTAAGATTGCTATGCACACACTTGACGGTGGACGTATTGGTATCGCAGCACAGGCTTTAGGCCTTGCTGAAGGTGCACTAGAAAGAACTGTTGAGTATGTTAAAGAAAGAAAACAGTTCGGTAGAGCTATCGGTGCTTTCCAGAACACTCAGTTCCAACTAGCAGATATGGCTACAAAGGTTGAATGTGCTAAGCTATTAGTTTATAAGGCTGCAATGAAGAAAGATGAGTACCAGCAAGATGGTAAGACTTCTTATTCAGTAGAAGCTGCTCAGGCTAAACTTTGCGCTGCAGAGGTGGCTATGGAAGTTACTACTAAGGCAGTTCAGTTACACGGTGGTTATGGTTATATTAGAGAGTACGATATTGAGCGTATGATGAGAGACGCTAAGATCACAGAGATCTACGAGGGAACATCAGAAGTTCAACGTATGGTAATCTCAGCTAATCTATTAAAGTAAGGAGGGACTCAAGATGAAAGTTATAGTTTGTGTAAAACAAGTACCTGATACAAAGGGTGGCGTTGAGTTCAATCCTGATGGTACATTAAACAGAGCAGCAATGCTTGCTATCATGAACCCAGATGACAAGGCAGGCTTGGAAGCGGCTCTTAGATTAAAAGATGAATATGATGCTGAAGTAACAGTTCTAACAATGGGACTACCTAAGGCTACAGAAGTCCTTAGAGAAGCTTTGGCTATGGGTGCAGACAAAGGTGTTCTAGTTACTGATAGAGTATTAGGTGGTGCTGATACTTGGGCTACAAGTACAACAATCGCTGGTGCTATCAGAAATATGGACTACGATATCATTATCACAGGTCGTCAGGCTATCGACGGTGATACAGCTCAGGTTGGACCACAGATAGCAGAGCACTTGGGATTGCCTGTTATTTCATATGCAGAAGATATTAAAATTGACGGTGATAGCGTAATAGTACAGAGACAGTACGAAGATAGATATCACAGTATTAAGGCAAAGACTCCATGTCTAATCACAGCTCTTTCAGAACTTAATGAGCCAAGATATATGACACCAGGTGGAATCTTTGACGCTATGGAACAAGAGATTACTACTTACTCAAGAGCAGACTTGGTAGATGTGGAAGACGGTGACCTAGGTCTTAACGGTTCTCCTACAAAGATTGCTAAGGCATCTGACAAAGTACGTAAAGGTGCAGGTGAGAAAGTAGAACTAGATACTCCAGATGAGTCAGTAGACTACATTATGGATAAGCTTTTAACTAAGCACGTAATATAGGGAGGAGAAAGTTATGCAGAATATTAATTTAGAAGATTATAAAGGCGTATTTGTCTTCGCCGAACAAGTAGATAACGAACTTAGCCCTATCGCATTTGAGCTTATTGGTGAAGCAGGAAGACTAGCAGAAAATCTAGAAGAGAAAACTGTCACAGCAGTACTTCTTGGTAAAGACGTAAAAGGTTTAACAGATGAACTTGCTAAATACGGTGCGGACAGAGTGATCGTAGTAGATGATCCTGCACTTGAAACATATATGACTGAAGCCTATGCTCAGGCACTTAGCGCAGTAATCGATGAGTATAAACCTGAGATTATGCTAGTAGGTGCTACAGCTATCGGTCGTGATCTTGGCCCTACAGTTTCAGCTAGAGTGGCAACAGGTCTTACAGCTGACTGTACACAGTTAGAGATTGGTGACTTCCCGCTAGTTGCTATTCCAGGCAAAGAGCAGAAGCACAATCAACTTCTTATGACACGTCCAGCGTTCGGTGGTAACACAATCGCTACTATTGCATGTCCTGACAACCGTCCACAGATGGCTACAGTACGTGCAGGTGTTATGCAGAAGAACGATCCAGATGACAGCAAGAAAGCAGAGGTAGTAGAGTTTAACCCAACTATCGAAAAGAACGATAAGTTCGTAGAGATTCTTGATATCGTAAAGGCTGTGTCAGATGTAGAGGATATTATGGATGCAAAGATTTTGGTGTCAGGTGGTCGTGGAGTTGGTTCGCAAGAAAATTTCTCGATTCTTCAAGACTTAGCAGATGCTATTGGCGGAACAGTTTCTTGTTCAAGAGCTGTGGTTGATAATGGTTGGATGCCAAAAGACCTTCAAGTAGGTCAGACTGGTAAGACAGTTCGTCCACAGGTTTATTTCGCTATCGGTATCTCAGGTGCTATTCAGCACGTTGCAGGTATGGAAGAGGCTGATATCATTATCGCCATCAACAAAGATCCAGATGCTCCTATCTTTGAGGTAGCAGACTACGGTGTAGTAGGAGATCTAAATAAGATAGTTCCAATGCTTACAGAGCAGATTAAAACAGCTATCGCTAATAAATAAATATTATTAAACAAAAAAACGCCCAGCGATTTGGTGCAATGTATCAACACCAAATGCTGGGCGTTTTTATTTTACAAGCGTAATAAGATAAAATAAATTTAAAAGCATGTGAAAAATGATACACTTTAAAAAAAATGCACCACCGAAAAGGATGTTGAAGTATGTTATATTCTATTGAAGATAGATTGGAAAAACTAAACTGGTCGGATTTAATTAAATAAAAATATATATTTTGGAGGTGTTTTTATGAAAACGCATTTTAAACGTGCGCTAACTTTAATGTTAGTGGCAGTTTTGGTGGTGTCAAGTTTAATTTTTGTACCATCATCTAATACTAAGGCAGCTACTGCTGTCACATCTATGGATTATTATGATGGAGCAAATGGACCTACACAAGAAAAGTCAGGAGTAGTAGGAACTAGCTTTGGTATTGTTATGCCAAAGATTAATGGTGAAGCTCTCACCAAGACTTCTTGGCCACAGTATGAAGGAGATATAGAACTTCAAGTTTGGCAAGCAAAAGGAACTGGTGGAGAGTATAAGGATATCAACAAGGTTGATTATTTTGTTTGGAATGACACTTGGGCTTGGGAATGGCAACAGTGGACAGATACAGTAGGTGGTTGGATTCTTTGGATGAAGTTACCTGAAACTACAAAGATAAGATTCCACAGCAAAACAAACAATGTGAATTTAGACTACACATGGACATTAAATGTTTTGCAGCCAACTAGTCTCACCAGCATTTCAACAACGGAAAATGCAGTGACAGCAGACGCTACTGGTGGTTCGGCCACACATTGGCATTTATGGTCATTTAATGGTGGATCAGCTATCTATGATCAAGTAAAAGATGATATGGATGTATTGGTTGATAACAAAGACGGAAAAGGTTTTGTTAAACTTCTAGGAAATGCATCATCAGGTTTTATTTGGGATACAAACTTTGGAATCTATACTGACGGCTCAGGAGGTTTTTGGTTCCAAGGAATAGATCACTCATTTACACTTAGACTTCAGAAGAAAAACAATTCATCTATCCATGCGGATATGGAGGTTACTTTTAATAGGCCTGTTAGAAATAACTGGAACTTAACGCCATATGAGGGAACCAATATCAGTGCAGGTGAAGACGGATCATTAGGCTTTCCACTACCAAAGATTGGTGGAACTGATCCTTTAAAATCAGATATAGATATGTTTACTTATGAAGTAAAAGTAAATGGAAACTGGGTAGCGTTAAATGATATTGCTTCAAGTGGATTTGTATATGAAGGAAGTGGATATAATAGTGCTTCTCTAAGTAATCAATGGGGATATTTTGTTGACCATGTATATGGATTATGGTTTAAACCTATCAGACAGAATTATGAACTAAGAATTGGTTTTCCAAAAAACGGTAAAGCAGATGGAGGTATAGATGGTAACTATGTTAATTATACAATAACAGGTAACCCAAGCGCCCAGCCTTCATTGCCAGATGATATGAAAACAGAATTGACAGTGGATGACACTACTAATTCTGGTGGTTTTGTGCCAAGTGGATACAAAATGATTTGGAATGATGAGTTTAGTGGAAATGCTGTAGATACTAACAAATGGAATTTTGAAGAGGGCTATTTGTTAGAGGAAGATAAAATAGACACATTTGGATGGGGAAATCAAGAGTTAGAATATTATTCTAAAGATGCAGTATCTGTAAAAGATGGACTTCTTAATATTCATATGAAGAAGGATAAGAAAACATTCTACGCCAAAGGAGATACTGCACACACTAATGGAAGAACAGCAGAATATCAATCTGGAAAGATTACTACTCAAAAGAAATTCTCAGTCAAATATGGTCGTGTAGATGTAAGAGCAAAATTCCCAAGTGGAAATGGAATTTGGCCTGCTGTTTGGATGCTTCCAAATGATAGTTTATATGGTGGCTGGGCATATTCTGGTGAAATAGATATTGCTGAAGGAAGAGGTAGAGTTCCTAATAAACTATTTGGTGCTATGCATTATGGAGGAGCTTGGCCTAACAATTTAAATACAAGCGATTTATTAGACTTAACAGCAAATGGAAAGAAAAAGACTGATACTACAGACTGGCACGTATACAGTGTGGTTTGGGAAAATGACAATATAAAGATTTACTGTGATGGTAAGGCATTCTTTAAATGTACTAAAGATCAATGGAGATCAAATTCAGATATGGGTAATTCATATGCGCCATTTGATCAAAGATTTTACATGATTTTAAATTTAGCTTGTGGTGGTACATTTGATAGTGGTAACAGACCTGGTGAAGACTTTACTGGTGCTGACATGTATATAGACTACGTGAGAGCATATCAGAGAATAGTAGGTGCTAATGATGACGAACAACCTGATCATAATCCTGGTATGAGAACTGATGGAGTGGATGATAATCTATATGGAGATTACCAGATAGGAAAAGGTGGTGCACCTGTAGAACCTACTACAGAGGCTCCAACTGGTAATCCAACTACAGAAGCTCCAACTGGTAATCCAACTACAGAAGCTCCAACTGATAATCCAACTGACAAGCCTACAGTTAGACCGGATGAGACTACAAAGATTCCGGTTAATCCAACTGTCAAGCCTACTAAGAAAGATAATTCTAAATTGATTAATCAGATTAAGGTTAGCAAAGTGACTATCAAGAAAGCAACGAAGAAAAAGTCAGCTAAGAAGATTAATATTACTTTGAAAAAGACAGTGAAGATAGCAGATGGATATCAAGTTAGAGTTTATAAGTCTAAAAAGAACGCAAAGAAGAATAAAAAAGCAGTAGTTAAGAAAACTATTAAGGTTAACAAGAAGAAGTTTACAGTTTCTAAAAAGAAGATTAAGAAACTAAAGAAAATCTTTCTAAAGGTTAGAGCATTTAAGAAGATTAATAATGTAATGTACTTCGGTAAATGGTCTAAAACTAAGAAGGTTAAAATAAAATAATTAATTATAAGAACGGAGGAACAAAATGAAAAAAACACTAAGTAAAGTGATATGTGTTGTAATCACATTATCACTAGCAGTGGGACTATTCTTTGGAATCTCATTTAACAGTAATGTTAAAGCGGATGAAGAGAATCTATTAACAAATCCATGGACTCATACTCATGACCAATGGGAAGTGAATGATGCTAAATTAGCACAAACTACAGTAAGTAACAATGCAAATGGTGGTTTTACAGCTAATATTTCAATCACAGGATGGCAGAGAGAGTGGTACGGAGAAGAATATATGCCAGACGATGTATGGGCTTACCAAGATGGATGGTGTGATAAACCTTATCAGCTAACATCAGATACTAATATGAATGTTACACCAAAGAGCACATATGAATTAAAGTTTGACATTGTTAATTCAATGACTACAGAAGATGGCACACAGCCACAGGAGAAAAATGTTACTGTAACAGTAAAAAACCCATTAGATGATGCGAACAAATTCTTGTTTGTGACAGTACGAGCACCTAAGAATGGAAGTTATTCATTTGATCGCAAGTTTACTATTCCTGAGAACTATGCTGAAGATCATGTGGTAGTACAATTTGCATATGGAGCATATGCATATTCATATGAAATTTCTTCATCACCTTTCTTGAGAATGATGCCAGCAGATATTAGAGAGAAGTATGTATTTGCTCCAGGCACTACAGAGAAAGTTAATGCAGCAGGAAAACTTGAGTTTAACAATATTACAGCTTTTGAGGTGCCATATGAAGAACCAACTACTAAGGCAGCACCTGAAGAAACTACAAAGGCACCAGATGGATCAACTATTGTAGTAAATCCTTGTACATGTGAACATCAAAATGAAACAGTAGCACCTTCCAAATCTGACACTAAGAAAGTAGTGAAGCCTGCTAAACCATTGATTACAGCTAAAAATAAGAAGGGCAAAAAGATAAGTGTAAGTTGGATAGCAGTACCTGGCGCTACTAAATATCAGGTTCGTGCTGTAAAGGGAAAGAAGACTATAATTAAAAATACTACAAAAACAAGTGTTGTATTTAAAAATTTAAAGAAGAAAGCTAAATATAAAGTATCTGTTAGAGCATACAATGCCGCAGGATATGGCGCTTGGAGTAAAGCTAAAAAAGTAAAAGTTAAGAAATAAAATAACAAAAAAATGCGGAGAATTTTATTTTTATATAATTCTCCGCGTTTTGAAATGGTGAAGAAATGAATAAAACTATAATAAAATTCACATCATATGTTTCTGCCATATTGTTAATCATTACTTGCTCATGGACATTTAGCCCGGGCCTAAAAGAAGCAAAAGCAGATGATTATGAAGTAGTATGGGAAGATAATTTTGACGGGAATTCATTAAATAGAAATATATGGAATGTAGAAGTTAATGGTAACGGTGGAGGTAACCAGGAACTTCAATTTTATTGTGATACAAAAGATAATATAGATGTTAGTAACGGTACTTTAAAGATTAGAGGCTATAAAAGGTCCTATGGTGGAAAAGGCTATACATCTGGAAGAATAAATACACAAGGAAAAGCTGAATTCAGGTATGGAAAAATAGAAGCTAGAATGAAACTGCCTTCGTTTAGAGGTTCTTGGCCCGCATTTTGGATGCTAGGAGGAAACCACAAAGATATTGGTTGGCCTAGGTGCGGAGAAATAGATATAATGGAGGCTATCAATACTGAGAAATTTACACATGGTGCACTTCACTGGTTTGGTGAGAGTAGCCAAGAAGACAGTGGAGGAGATACTAGTAAGTTAGTATCATCTGATTTTGATAGGACAGCATGGCATACATACGCAATTGAATGGACAGAAAATAGAATGAATTTTATGGTGGATGATCAAGTTTTCTTTTCTGACACTTTGGGTGGATATAAAGGTGAATTTAGGAAAGAACAATTTATTATCTTAAATTTAGCTATTGGAGGACAGTGGCCTGGATTTTCAATAGATGATTCTAATTTCCCACAAACCATGGAAATAGATTATGTTAGAGTATCACAGAAAAATTCCGAAAAGAATATTATTACAGGCTCAGGCGTTACCGAAAAAAGACCGAATTTGATACCAGCTGAAACAGTAAACAGAAATAGTTTAGAATTAAAAAATAGATGGTCATTATATTTTAATAAAACTGTAGTACAGGGCACAGGAGTAAGTAATGACTATTCAGGGTACACAGCAAACATTTCATATCTAGGAATAACCCCAAAAGCCATACGTGCATATATAAATGGAGTGGATTATATACCAGGCGAAACATATAAATGCTCGTTTGATATCACCTCATCCATAGATAAAAATTTAACTGTGAAAGTGGTAGGTGAAGATGCCATAGAAGATGCATTTTTAAATCAAAATGTTTCCGTACAAAAAGGATATACTTATCATTTTTCAAAAGATGTATATATTGATAAGTACTATGATGGTAGGTTAGATTTTATAATAGAGATGGGCGGAAGAATAGCCGGTGAATATATGGAACCTAATACTAGTTTAGACCTAGAATTGAAAAATGCTTCTTTTTTAGGAAAAGTAGATAAGTCTAAAGAGGCGCCACAACCTACCACACCTAAAGTGACTACTAGCAGTAAACCTACAGTATTGCCTACGGAAGAAACTGATAATTCATCAGTTAAACCAATAGAAACTACGTTGCCTAGTGCAAAAACTAGTACTAATAACTCGAAGCTGATTAATCAAATTAAAAAAACTAAACCTTCCATCAAGAAGGCTATAAAGAAAAAATCTGCTAAAAAGATTAAGGTTACGCTCAAAAAGAAGGTGGCTATAGCAGATGGTTATCAGGTAAGAATTTATAAGACTAAAAAGAATGCAAAAAAGAATACAAATGCGCTGGTTAATAAGATTATAAGCAAAAACAAAGTATCATTTAGTATCACCCATAAAAGTCTTAAAAAACGGAAAAAGGTTTTTGTTAGGGTTAGAGCATATAAAACTATAGACAATAGTAAAAAGTTTAGCAATTGGTCAAATTATAAAAGAATAAATATTTTATAAAATGATTATTAAATAAAAACAAAAGGAGAAGATAAAATGAAACAGATGTATAAGAAAATGTTGGCATTATTATGCGCAACGGCTCTTGTGGTTACTGGCCTAGTTGGCTATAACACTGTAACAGGAGATGAAACTTCTGCCACAGAACAAGACCCTAGAACGCATGCTGCCGGTTCACAGGATTTAATGGCAGCACAATATATGGCCGGAGAAGTAGGAGCAAATCAGTATAAAGCAGTTTTGGGCTCAGGTTCTATATATTTCTTTGTAAATATTCAGCAACCGGGTGATGCCACAGAACCAGGTATTTATGTAGTATTTAATGATGCCGATTTTGGAGAGATGACAGTAAATGGAGTTCCCCTAAATTGCTTCAAAGATGGCTCGGGATTAGTTGTTTATCTTTCAAACTTTAAGTATATGTACAGTGATGTTGTAATCAAAAAGAATGATGGAAGCGAAAAAGCAGTACTTTATATTTACAATAAAAATGGTATAGATAATAGCGCTGATGTGATAGAGCCTGAGACTTACACTGGCGATGAACCGGTTGAAATTGAAATGAATAAACTTCCTTCAATGGTTGCTGCTTCAAAAGTAGGAAACTATGAAATAGGATTTCTTCTTAATATGGATTTTTATGCAGGAGTGGATCCATATAATCCAGATCATATAAAAGTGCAAAATGCTACTGGTCCATATAATTCTCAGATGGCTGCAGTTATTATGAAATCATTTGGCGGATTAGATGCTGGAAAACAATACGTTATATCGCTTGATATAACTCCTTCTGTGGCGAATGGTTCGTATAAATTCCAAAATACAGACTATATTCCTTTAAAAGAAGGAACAAACACAGTATCGTTGATTACATATGCTTATGGGGAGGGAGAAGGTAATGCCTCGGCATCTCTAAATTTTTATGCTAATCAATTAGGCTCTGATGTAGTATTAGATATTACTAATCCACGTGTTAGAGAAGCTTCGGAAGAGGATTTGACTACTACAGTAGCTCCTACCACTACAGCTAAACCTACCACAGTTAGACCAACCACCACAGTGGCTCCTACTACAGTGGCACCTACTACCAAGACACCTGTCACACCAACAGACATTACCACAAAGAAGGGTGGTGAAGTGGTAACACCAGAAATAATTACTAAGCAGATATCACCTTCTAATAATAGTAATGTTAAGGTAAGTTCTACTAACGTTAAAAAAGCAACAAAGAAAAAATCTGCAAAGAAAATAAAAGTTGTTCTAAAGAAGACTAGTGGTGTAAGCAAATATCAGATACAGGTATCAAAAGCGAAGAAATTTAGTAAGAAAAATGTGCTAATAACAAAGTATTCAAAGAAAACTAAATTTAATTTGAAGAGCAAGAAGTTTAAGAATAAGAAAAAATTATTTGTTAGAGCAAGAGCAACAAAGACAGTTGCAGGAAAGATATATAGAAGTAATTGGTCAAAACCTAAAAAGGTTAAAATCAAATAAACTAGTGTATATCTAGTATCGAAATGTAAATTGTATTAACAGTTTATATAAAAAAGGAAATGAATATTAATTCATTTCCTTTTTGTTTGTATAGTATTTTATTTAGTATTGTTTAGCTTCCTCTTCGCCGTTCATTACTCTAAGTGCACCTTGTGCAAGAGCAAGAAGTTCGTCTTCTCCTGGATAAACAGTGATAGGAGCAATAAATCCGCAGTGATCACTGAAATAATCACAAGTGATTTGGTTATAAGCAATACCACCAGTTAGGATGATTTGATCTACCTTGCCATCTAATACCACAGCCATAGAACCAATTTCTTTTCCTAGTTGATAGTGGAAGGCATCTCTTACTAAAGCAGCTTTTTCGTCTGTTTTAGCCATTTCAACTACTTCACGCATATCGTTTGTTCCAAGGTATGCATTGAAACCACCGTTACCATTTATCATCTTTCCAACTTCAGCTTGAGTGTAATCTCCACTGAAGCAAACTTTCATAAGCTGTCCGGATGGAAGACCTCCAGATCTCTCAGGAGAGAATGGACCGTCACCATCTAGTGCATTTGCAACATCAATAATCTGTCCATTTTTGTGAGCGCCCACTGACACACCACCGCCCATGTGAACAACGATTAGGTTTAGTTCATCATAAGCTTTACCAGTTTCTTTTGCGTATCTCTTTGCAACAGCCTTCTGGTTTAGTGCGTGAAAGATTGAAACTCTGTCCATCAAAGGATGACCTGATAGTCTAGCAACATCTTGTAGTTCGTCCACAACTACAGGATCTACAATATATGATGGTACATCAATCTCTTGTGCTATATCGTATGCAAGCAGTCCACCTAAGTTAGATGCGTGCTGTCCTTGCTTGCCAATCTTTAAATCTTCTAAAAGTTCTGGGGTAGTAGCGTATGTACCACCTGGAATAGGTTTAAGTAAACCACCACGTCCCACAACAACGTCTATACTATTTAGGTCAACATCTTTATCTTTTAGGACATTTAAAATAACATTCTTTCTAAAATCTTTCTGGTCATAGATTGTATCGTACTGTGCAATCTCTTCTGTAGTGTGTCTAAGTGTCTCTTCCATAAGCTGGGTTTCATCTTCATACACACCAATCTTGGTAGAAGTAGAACCAGGGTTAATAATTAAAATCTTGTAACTCATAATTTCCTCCTATAAAAAATAGCGCTGCAAAGAACAACGCTATTTAAATACTTATTTATTGTTTAATGCCTCAGCCACAACAGCACCTAGTGCAATAGAGTTAACTTTTGCTTCAAACTCATCAGAACGTGAAGTAAGAATAACAGGAGCCTTAGTACCTGTTAAAATGTTTCCGTTCTTACATGGTGCAGTGTGAACTAAACCCTTATATGTGATATTACCTGCATGAATGTCAGGGAATAGAAGGATGTCTGCGTCGCCCACAATCTTTCTATCTGTAGTTCCTTTATGGAAAGCAGCCTGTGGCTCAATAGCAAGGTCAAGTGAAAGTGGACCATCCACTATACAATCTTTGATTTCGCCGGACTCATTCATTTTAGTGAGTTCTTCAGCCTCTACTGTACAAGGCATTTTTGGATTGACTACTTCCACAGCAGCGAGGGGTGCTACCTTAGGTTTATCAACTCCACAAGCCTGAGCAATCTCTACAGTGTTTCTAATAATGTTAGCCTTTGTCTCCAAGTCTGGATATGGTATAAATGCCACGTCACTTAAAAATAGTAGACGATCGATTCCCTCAATATCAAATACACAAACGTGTGACAAAGTTTTATCTGTTCTAAGACCAACTTCTTTGTCTAGGACGCTTTTTAGAAATGACTTAGTGTCAATTAAGCCTTTCATATACATATCGGCTTTTCCGTCGTGTACTAACTTAACAGCAGTGAGAGCAGCTTCATATGTATCTTTAACATCAATAATTTCGAAGTCCTTTATATCCATTTTCAAAACGTCTGCGATAGTTTTGATTTTCTGTTCATCACCAACCAATATAGCATCAGCAATGTTACGCTCTTTTGCAGCCTTAACAGCTTCCAATACAGCATCATCTTGTGCGCATGCAACAGCCACCTTTTTTACTGGACAAGCTGCCACTTTAGCAAGTAAATCATCATATGTTTTTGCCATTTTTATCTCCATTCCGCCGCACTTTGCCTGCGGCAAATATAATTACTCATTTAATAGGTAGTAACCTATTAAAACATCCCATATATACTATCAAAATAGATATGCAAAATCAAGATAAAATGGGGTATAATACAAAGAGATGTTTAGATTATTAAAGTATCTAAAACAACATAAATTACAGTCCATTTTGGCTCCTATTCTAAAAATGATAGAGGCTGTATTTGACTTGCTTGTTCCTATCGTAGTGGCATTGCTGATTGATAACGGAATTAGAAAGGAAGATACGCCTTACATTTGGAAGATGGGGGCTTTGTTATTTGCACTTGCAATTATAGGACTAACTATCGCGCTAATTGCTCAGTATATGGCGGCAAAGGCTGCGGGTGGATTTGGTACAAAGTTAAGACACGATGTGTTTGAAAAAGTAACTCTTTTGTCTGACAAAGATTTAGACCGATTAGGAGGATCATCTTTAATTACTAGACTTACATCTGATATCAATATGATTCAGGCGCAAGTAAATATGAGTATAAGACTACTTATGAGATCTCCTGTCATAGTGATAGGGGCAGTGGTTTGTGCGTTTACTATTAATGTAAAACTTGCAATGATCTTTGTTATCAGTGTTCCTATATTAGCGCTTTTAGTGGTAGGAATAATGGTTATTACAATTCCTTTGTACAATAAGGTTCAAAAGAAATTAGATAAAGTTATGATTTCTACTAGAGAAAACTTAACTGGCGTTCGAGTGATTAGGGCTTTTAATAAACAAGAGAGCGAAATAGAAAAATACGAAGAGCAGAACGATACGCTAAATAAGTTTCAAGTGTTTGCAGGTAAAGTAGCTACGATTATGAATCCTGGAACTTACCTAATTATTAACCTTGCAATCATCGCTATTTTGATGGTTGGTGGAAAGCAAGTGGATACAGGACTTTTAACTCAAGGTCAGATAGTGGCGCTTGTAAACTATATGCTTCAAATATTGGTTGAACTTGTAAAACTGGCAGCGCTCATTATTAATCTTACAAAGGCATTTGCTAGTGCAAATAGAGTGAACGAAGTGCTAGACTGCGAAGTGGAAGCAAACGACGGTGAAGCTAATCCTGGCATGAACGAGATGATTATTTTTGAAAATGTCTCTATGGCATATCCTGGTGCTAGCGAAAATGTTTTGGAAAATGTTTCCTTTGCAGCGGGCAAGGGTAAAAAGATTGGAATTATTGGAGCAACTGGCTCTGGTAAATCTACTTTAGTAAATCTTCTTCCAAGATTTTACAAGGTGACTGATGGAGCCATTAAACTTGGCGATAAAAATATAAATGAATATGAACTAGGTTCATTAAGAAAGATGTTTGGAATCACTCCTCAGGATGTGATGCTCTTTAGAGGAACTGTAAGAAGCAATCTCCAGTTTGGAAATGAAAAAGCAACAGAGCAGGAAATGGATAATGCTCTTAAACTTGCTTGTGCATATGAATTCGTGATGGATAAAGGCGGACTGGATGCAGAAGTTATGGACAATGGTTCGAACTTCTCAGGTGGTCAGCGCCAAAGATTGACTATTGCTAGAGCATTGGTTAGAAATCCAAAGATTTTGATTTTGGATGACTCATCATCGGCGCTTGATTATGATACAGATGCACTTCTAAAAACAAATCTTAAGTCTCTTACAAACACTACAATGTTTGTTGTTTCTCAAAGAACTAATTCCATTATGGATTTGGATGAGATTATTGTTTTGGATGAAGGAAGGGTTGTGGGAAAAGGAACTCACAAAGATTTGCTTGATACTTGCGAGGTTTACCAGGAAATTCATGAGTCACAGTATAAGCAGAACATTTACACGGACCAGATAGGAGGTGCATATGAGTAGTAAATATGCCCTAAAACGTCTGGGCCAAAGACTAAAGAAATACAGAATAATGCTAGCAATCTCAATTGTTCTTTCGCTTATTTTTGTGGTTGCCACTTTGTATGTGCCAAAGATTATTGGTGATGCAACAGACCACATCATCGGCAAAGGAAAAGTTGAGTTTAAGGAAGTGACCAAGACAGCAATTATCATTTTGGTAGTTGTGATTTTAGCTTGTTTAGTTCAGTGGATAATGGGAGTGATTAATAACAAGATAACATACAATTTGATTCGAGATATCAGACAAGAAACTTTCTGTAAGATTCAAAAACTCCCACTTAAATATATTGATAGACATTCGAAGGGTGAATTGATTAGTAAGATTATTACCGATGTGGATCAACTAGCGGACGGACTTTTGATGGGATTCACTAGCTTTTTCTCGGGTATAATGACTATTCTTTTGACGCTTGTGTTTATGGTATATATTAACTGGAAAGTAGCACTAGTGGTTATAGTTTTGACTCCGCTATCTATTTTGATTGCTAGATTTATTGCAAAACATACTTATGAGATGTTTAGAAATCAGTCCAAGGTAAGAGCAGAGCAAACTGCCGTTATAGAAGAGACTGTAAAGGGGGCTAAATTAGTTAAGGCATTTTCTAGAGAAGAGAGTCAGCTTGAAAAGTTTGACGAAATAAATGAGAGACTAGAAGACTGCTATACAAAAGCTACATTCTATTCGTCGCTCACAAACCCATGTACAAGATTTGTGAACAACTTGATCTATGCTGGAGTGGCTGTTTGTGGCGGATTGGTTTGCGTGGCTACAGGAGTGGCTGGACCAAATGCCGAGATTACAGTTGGTTCTCTGATGGCTATTCTTACATACTCCACTCAGTATATGAAACCATTTAATGAAATCTCGGGTGTTATAACTGAACTTCAAAACGCTTTGGCTTCGGCTGGACGTGTGTTCGAACTTATAGATGAAGAAGTGGACATTACTGATGAAGGCAGCATTGTTTTAGAGAATCCTGAGGGTAAGGTGGATGTAGAACACCTATACTTTTCATATGAATATAAACGTGGAAATAAAGAACTTGATGAAGAGGGATTGAGAGAAGAGCCAAAGAAGATATTAAATGATGTAAATCTTGAAGTTCAGCCGGGTGAGATTATCGCTATAGTGGGTGAAACAGGTGCTGGAAAAACTACATTTGTAAATCTTCTTATGAGATTCTATGAACTTGATAGCGGAAGCATAAAGATAGATGGTGTAGACATTACAGATATGACAAGAGAAAGTCTTCGCGCCTCATTTGGCATGGTGCTTCAAGACACTTGGGTTAGAAATGCATCCATTAGGGATAATATCAAATTTGCAAAACCAGATGCATCTGATGAAGAAATGATAAAAGCTTGTAAAGAGTGTCATGCACACAACTTTATTAGCAAACTTCCAGCCGGCTACGATACCATAGTGGCAGAAGATGGTGAAAATTTATCTCAAGGTCAAAAACAGTTACTTTGTATCGCACGACTAATGTTAGATCTTCCACCAATGCTTATTTTGGATGAGGCTACATCTAGCATTGATACAAGAACCGAAATGAGAATTCAAAGAGCATTTGAAAAGATGATGAACGGAAGAACTACATTTATTGTGGCTCACAGATTGTCAACTATTCAGAATGCAGACAAAGTTTTAGAGATGAAAGATGGAACTTTAAAGATAAAAGAGGGAGCATAGAATGAAAAGAATAATTAGTTTGGTGATTATCCTTTCGATGATTGTTGTGTCTATGGCAGGCTGTGGGAGTGATTCAAAACAAGTTGCTAAGCAAACAACTAAAAAAGAGACAACCACACCAGAGCCAACTACCAAGGCGCCATTTGAAATACAAATGCATTTTGTCGGAGACATGCTCTGTGCTACGGATGAGAGAACGCACTATGAGAACTGTTTTAATGATGTGGCAGACGTAGAAGATCCATCATACTTTTTGTCAGAAGTTAGTTTCTTATTTAAGAATGATGATTTAACTATAGCCGATGCGGAAAATGTTTATACTGACAGAAAAAATTTGCAGATTTCTGAAAAAGGTCAGAGTGCTGATCCGAATATTGAAGCCTACTGGTTTAAGACAAAGACTAAGAATGCGCGTATCCTAAGCGAGGGCGGAATTGATTATGTTTCTATTGATAACAATCATATAAATGACTATGGTCCAAAAGGATATAAAGATACAAAGAAAGCTTTAGATAAAGTGGGAGTGGACTGGGGCGAACAAGACAAGATTTGTTACTATGAAAAAGATGGGTATACAATAGGTGTGATTGGAATAACAATGTATACAGAACAATCTGTTCCCGCTATAAAGAAACATATTAAAAAGGCAAGCAAAGAGAGTGATTATCAGATAGTTTATTTCCACGGTGGAACAGAAGCCATTCATAAACCGGAGGAGTGGAAAGTAAATGCTTGTCATAAACTGATAGATGCTGGAGCTGATTTGGTGATAGGAGATCATCCTCACGTTCTTCAGCCTTTAGAAAAGTACAAAGGAAAGACTATTATATATTCAATGGGTAACTTTGTCTTTGGCGGAAATAGACATCCTGAAAATAGAACTATGATTTATCAACACACCCTTACTATTGATAATGATAAATTGACTAAAGAGAAGGGCAAGATTATTCCTTGTTATGTATATACTGGACCAACTAATAACTGGAAACCAAAAATTATTACAGATAAATCAGAGAGAAAGAAAGTAAAAGACTTTATGAAAGGAAAGACAGACTCACCACTATAAATTTAAAGAAAAAGACTAGTGAAAACTAGTCTTTTTCAGATTTATTGTTTTACTTCTAAATCTAATTCTTCAATTAATTCTTTTACATCATCAAATCCGTAACCGAGTTTATCTGCTTGGTGCGCATCTGATCCGATTGTGACTTTCTTACCTCCAAGTTCAACATATCGCTTTAGGATGTCTGGGTGTGGGTGAGCAAAGTCAAATCCTTTGGCGAGGTTGGATGTGTTTATCTCTAAACAAATATCTCGCTCAATTAATAGATTTAAAATATTATCTATTACTTCTTTTTGATTTACCATTGGATTATAATTTGCATCTCTGCTAGGGCAGTAGCGAATGATGTAATCCAAGTGACCTAAGGTGTCTAGATGAACGAAGTCTTTTAGTAGTTCATAAGTCACACGGAAGTAATCATCTATTATTTCTGCTTCCAACTTTCCATCCCAAAAACCGGGGTAGTAAGGGTCTTCACCATTTAGTTCGTGGAATGAACCGATGACAAAGTCAAAATCATTACTTTCAATAAATTGCTTTGCTTCGGAAATATTTTCTTTAGTAATTCCAATCTCAATACCCTGTTGAATCTCAATTTGGTCAGAATACTTTTCACGTAAATAAGATATGGTTTTATTGTATTTGTCCATATCAATCATAGAAGTGTTTCCCTCGAAATACCAACCGATATCGTGGTGTTCAGTGAAACAAATCTTTTTCATATTTAGTTCTATAGCACGCGTTACTTGATTTTCCGTTGGCTCTTTAGAGTCAAACGACAAATCACTGTGCACGTGAAAATCTGAATACATCTTAACTCCTTAAAGAATTCTTAAATAAGTATAACAATAAAACGAGAAAAATGGTACTATATTAAGAGCAAAAAATTGAGAGGAAAAGTTATGAGAAGTAGAGTACCGATAGTTACAGCAGTTTTAGTACTTATAAATGTTATAATTTTTTATCTTGTGAATATGGTGGGAAACCCAGATGTAGTGTTTGAACAATTTGCTATGTATGTACCGGCTGTAGAAAATGGTGAGTGGTACAGAATATTTACACATATGTTTTTACACGCTGATACAGGGCATTTGTTTAACAATATGTTAATGCTAGCTGCTGTAGGTTATTCCATAGAGAATGCATTTGGCCCGGTCAAGTATACAATCACTTACTTTGTAGGGGGCTTGGGAGCGTGCGCACTTTCTGCATATTACGATGTATTTACCCATAATTATGTAGAAAGTGTAGGAGCATCTGGAGCTATTATGGCTATCTTTGGCGCTATGATAGTTTTGACGATTAGAAATAGAAGCTCGTTTGATAAAACAGTTGGTATAAGAAGCCTAATTGTTCTTGCAATTATGGTATTTGGAAATATGTCCGCGGGAGTAGATTGGATGGCGCATTTGGGTGGTGCCATTACTGGATTAATACTAGGTTTTTTGCTAACAATTGGAATGAATAAAAAATACTAAAAAATAGTGCTATTTTGATAAATTTTTAACAAAAAAGTGCTTGAATTTTCACATTATAAAAGGTAGAATAATCCTTGAGTTAATTTTTGTAAAAAATTAAAAAATTAATAATTTAGGAGGACAATTAAATGTCAGTAAAAGTTGCAATTAATGGATTTGGTCGTATTGGACGTCTAGCTTTCAGACAGATGTTTTTCGCTGAAGGTTTTGAAGGACTTAAGCAGATTTTCGGTGGTGGTTATGAAATAGTAGCTATCAACGATTTAACAAGCCCTAAGATGCTAGCTCATCTTCTAAAATATGACTCATCACAGGGTAAATATGATTTAGCAGATCACGTAGAAGCTACAGATGATTCTATTATCGTTGCTGGTAAAGAAATCAAGATTTACGCTGAAGCAGATGCTTCAAACTGTCCATGGGGAGAATTGGGAGTAGACGTAGTACTTGAATGTACAGGTTTCTACACATCAAAAGAAAAAGCTCAGGCACATATCGATGCTGGAGCTCGTAAGGTTGTTATTTCAGCACCAGCTGGAAACGATCTACCAACTATCGTATATAACACAAACCACGAGACATTGAAGCCAGAAGATACTATTATCTCAGCAGCTTCATGTACAACAAACTGTCTAGCACCTATGGCTGATGCATTAAATAAGTATGCACCTATCCAGAGTGGTATCATGCTTACAATTCACGCATACACAGGTGACCAGATGACTCTTGACGGACCACAGAGAAAGGGTGACTTAAGAAGATCTAGAGCAGCTGCAGTTAATATAGTACCTAACTCAACAGGCGCTGCTAAAGCTATCGGTCTTGTTATCCCAGAGCTTAACGGTAAGTTAATCGGTTCTGCACAGAGAGTTCCTGTTCCAACAGGTTCTACTACAGTTCTTACAGCTGTTGTTAAAGGTTCTGATATCACTGTTGAAGGAATCAACGCAGCTATGAAGGCAGCAGCTAACGATTCGTTCGGATACAATGAGGATGAAATCGTATCAAGTGATATCATCGGTATGAAGTATGGTTCACTATTCGATGCTACACAGACTATGGTTTCTAAGATTGATGATGACACATATGAAGTACAGGTTGTTTCATGGTATGATAACGAAAATTCATACACAAGCCAGATGGTTAGAACAATCAAATACTTCTCAGAGTTAGCATAAATTAAATTTGATTTTAAAGGGTCTGGCTAATGCTAGACCCTTTTCATTTGAAATAATAAAAGCGAGGTAAAAAAGATGTTAAACAAAAAAACAGTGGATGACATTAATGTAGCTGGCAAAAAGGTATTAGTTAGATGTGATTTCAATGTACCTTTGATTGACGGAAAGATTACTGACGAAAACCGTCTAATCGCAGCTCTTCCTACAATTAAAAAATTAATAAATGACGGTGGCAAAGTTATTCTTTGCTCACACTTAGGTAAGCCAAAGGGCGAGCCTCTACCAGAAATGTCACTAGCTCCAGTGGCTAAAAGACTTTCAGAACTTCTAGACAAAGAAGTTAAGTTTGCTCCAGACAATGAAGTGGTAGGTCCTAATGCAAAGGCCGCAGTGGACGCTATGAATGACGGAGACGTTGTTTTACTAGAGAACACTCGTTACAGAGCAGAAGAGACAAAGAATGGTGAAGAGTTCTCAAAGGACTTGGCATCTCTTTGTGACGTATTTGTTAATGACGCATTTGGTACAGCACATAGAGCGCACTGCTCAAATGTGGGTGTTACTGAATATGTGGATACAGCAGTAGTCGGATATTTAATGCAGAAGGAAATTGACTTCCTAGGAAATGCAGTAAACAATCCAGTTAGACCTTTTGTTGCTATCTTGGGTGGCGCAAAGGTTGCAGATAAACTAAATGTAATTGATAATCTACTTGCTAAGTGCGATACACTTATCATTGGTGGTGGTATGGCTTACACATTTGTTAAAGCGCAAGGTGGAAGCGTTGGTAAATCTTTAGTAGATGATACTAAACTAGATTACTGTCTAGAAATGATGAAGAAAGCAGAAGAGATGGGCAAAGAATTACTTCTTCCTGTTGATACAGTTGCTTCAAAAGATTTCCCAGATCCAATTGATGCACCAATTGATACAGAAGTAGTTGCTACAAATGAAATTCCAGACGATATGGAAGGTTTGGATATTGGACCTAAGACTAGAGAGGTATTTGCAGAGGCAGTTAAGAATGCTAAGACTGTAGTATGGAATGGACCTATGGGCGTTTCAGAAAACCCATGCTTGGCAGAAGGAACTATTGCTGTTGCAAAGGCGTTGGCTGATACAGATGCTACTACAATTATTGGTGGTGGTGATTCAGCAGCTGCAGTTAACAACCTAGGCTTTGGTGATAAGATGACACACATATCAACAGGTGGTGGAGCTTCTTTAGAGTTCCTAGAGGGCAAAGAACTTCCTGGTGTAGTAGCAGCAAACGACAAATAAGGAGAATTGAAATGAGAAAGAAAATTATTGCAGGCAACTGGAAGATGAACAAAACTCCATCAGAGGCAGTTGCACTTATAGATGAACTAAAACCTTTGGTAGCAAACGATGAAGTGGACGTAGTTTTCTGCGTACCAGCTATCGATATCGTGCCAGCAGTGGAAGCTACAAAGGATACAAACATTAACGTTGGCGCTGAGAATCTTTACTTTGAAGAGAGCGGTGCATACACAGGAGAGATTGCTCCAAATATGCTAACAGATGCTGGTGTTAAATATGTAATTATTGGTCACTCTGAAAGACGTGAGTATTTTGCAGAGACTGATGAGACTGTAAACAAAAAAGTACTTAAGGCAATTGAACACGGTATTACACCAATTATCTGTTGTGGTGAAACTCTTGAACAAAGAGAACAGGGAATAACAATTGACTGGGTTAGAATGCAGATTAAGATTGCATACCAGGGTGTAAGTGCTGACGATGCAAAAGATACTGTAATAGCTTATGAGCCAATCTGGGCTATCGGTACTGGTAAAACAGCCACATCTGATCAGGCTGAAGAAGTATGCGCAGCTATCAGAGATTGCATCAAAGAAGTATACGATGAAGCTACAGCTGATGCCATCAGAATTCAGTATGGTGGATCAATGAACGCTGACAATGCTACTGAACTTTTGGCTAAGCCAAATATTGACGGTGGATTGGTTGGCGGAGCTAGTCTTAAGGCTGATTTTGGAAAGATTGTAAATTACAATAAATAAAATAAAAGCCTTGGTCGTTAGACTAAGGCTTTTATCTAATTCTTTTGATCCAACAGTAATAAATTAGTAAGAGGTAATAAAATGAAGAAACCAACAGTGTTACTTATCCTTGATGGATATGGACTAAACGAAAAAGAAGAAGGAAATGCAATAAAGCAGGCAAAAACTCCAGTGATGGATAGACTTATGAAAGAATATCCATTTGTGCAAGGGTCAGCTAGTGGAATGTCAGTAGGGCTACCTGATGGACAGATGGGAAATTCAGAAGTAGGTCACTTAAATATGGGTGCTGGTAGAATTGTATACCAAGAACTAACTCGTATTACTAAAGAGATAGAAGAGGGTACATTCTTTGAAAACGAAGCGTTAGTGAAGGCTATGGAAAATGTTAAGAAAAATGACAGTGCGCTTCATTTCTATGGATTACTTTCAGACGGTGGAGTTCACAGTCACAATACACATATGTATGGTGTGCTAGAGATGGCGAAGAAATTTGGTATTGAGAAAGTATATTTCCATGCATTTCTAGATGGAAGAGACACACCTCCAGCATCAGCTGCTGACTATATGCAACAGATGGTTGATAAGATGGCAGAGATTGGTGTGGGTGAAGTAGCAACAGTTAGTGGTCGTTACTATGCGATGGACAGAGATACAAACTGGGACCGTACAGAGAAAGCCTACGTTGCGCTCACAAAGGGCGAAGGCGTAAAGGCTACAGATCCAGTTCAGGCTATCAAGGATTCTTATGCTCAGGATGTAACTGATGAGTTTATGCTTCCAACAGTTATAGAAAAAGATGGAAAGCCAGTTGCTACTATTCAAGATAACGACTCAGTAGTATTTTGTAACTTCCGTCCAGATAGAGCTCGTCAAATAACTAGAGCATTCTGCGCAGATGACTTTGACGGATTCAATAGAGAGAAGAAATTAGATTTAGTTTACGTTTGCTTTACAGAATATGACGTAACTATTCCAAATACAGATATTGCATTCAAGAAAGAAGAGATTGTAAATACATTTGGTGAGTGGATTGCAAACAACGGTATGAAACAGGCTAGAATAGCTGAGACAGAAAAATATGCTCATGTAACATTCTTCTTTAACGGCGGAATAGAAGAGCCAAATAAGAACGAAGACAGAGTATTAGTAGATTCTCCAAAGTATGTTCCAACATATGACAAAAAGCCTAGAATGAGCGTTTATACGGTGTGTGATGATCTATCAAAGGCTATTGTGGATGGAGATTACGATGTGATTATTTGTAACTTTGCTAACCCAGATATGGTTGGACACACAGGTGTTCTTCCTGCGGCAATCAAAGCAATTGAGGCTATTGATGAGTGCGTGGGAGAAGTTGTTAACTTTGTAGAGCAAGTTGGTGGACAGATGTTTATTACAGCGGATCACGGAAACGCAGAGCAGTTGATTGATTACGAAACAGGTGAACCACATACAGCACACACTACAAACCCTGTACCATTCATTTTGGTAAATGCTGACCCTGGAGTTAAGTTGGCAGAAGGTGGTGTTTTAGCCGATATCGTACCTACTATGATAGATATGATGGGCATGGAACAGCCTAAGGAAATGACTGGACATTCACTACTTATTAAATAGGATTTTTAGTTGATTTTTACTAGTCAGTGTGGTAGTATTATTCGTGCTGAAAAGTAATATGGAGGTAAGCTTATGGCTTGGACAATAGCATTAACAATAATATTTATTGTTATTTCATTAGGATTAACAGTAGTAATACTACTTCAAGAAGGAAAACAAGCAGGACTAGGTGGAACTATTTCTGGTGCTGCTGAGACATATTGGGGAAAAAATAAAGGCCGTTCTATGGAAGGTAAACTAGAAAAGGCTACAAAGATTATGGTAGTTTTATTCTTCGTACTTTCTATTGTTCTTAATATGGACTTTATTAAATGGTAGAGTATTAAATATGTTTTCTATTAGGGGTGTAGTGTTAACTACACCCTTTTTTTATTAATTATGGACGAAAAAGAAAGAAGCACAATTGAATACTTAAATCACAAGGATGATTATCTAAAAAGTGATTTGATAGAAGGCCTTTTCATTAGTAATGATAGAGGCTTTGGTTTTGTGGAAGTAGAAGGAATGGAAGAGGATTTCTTTGTGCCAGAAAACTATAAGAACGGTGCGTTTCATCATGATACTGTTCTAATTAAAGTGTTCCCATCCACACGAGGCAAAAGAAAAGAAGCCAAAGTGGTAAAGGTAGTTTCCCATGAGATTACTGAACTAGTTGGGTATTTCCAAGACAATAGAAGTTTTGGATATGTGCTTCCTGACAATAAGAAGATAGCTCAGGATATTTATGTTCCTAAAAAGAATAAGCATGGAGCAATCAATGGACATAAAGTTATTGTAAGGATTACAGATTATGGTCAGAAAGGGAAAAAGCCTGAAGGTGAAGTAGTAAAGATTCTAGGTCATGTAAGTGATCCGGGAGTAGATATATTATCCATTGTAAATGAATATGAAATTCCAAGCGAGTTTGACGAGGAAGTTCAGTATGAGGCTGAAAGAATTCCAGACAAAATAACTGAAAAAGACATTGAAGGAAGACTAGATTTAAGAAATGAACGTACAGTTACGATAGATGGTGAGGACGCCAAAGACCTAGATGATGCTATTACTTTAAGAAAAGAAGGTGAAAAGTTTATTCTAGGTGTTCATATAGCTGATGTATCTCATTATGTGACAGAATATTCCGCACTAGATGATGAAGCATACAATAGGGCTACTAGTGTCTACTTGGTAGATAGAGTTATTCCAATGCTCCCAAGAAGATTATCAAATGGTATTTGCTCTCTAAACCAGGGTGAAGATAGATTAGCACTTAGCTGCATTATGACAATTAATCCGGATGGAAAGATTGATTCATATGAAATAGCTGAAACTGTTATAAATGTCGATAGAAGGATGACTTACACAGAAGTAAATGCAGTAATAGAACATGACGCAGAAGCAGAAAAAAGAAATGAGGGTTATGTAGATTTCTTTAATCTTATGTATGAACTATCGCATATCCTTCGTAAAAGACGAAACCATCGTGGTGCAGTAAACTTTGAAACAAGAGAGTGTAATATTGAACTTAATGCTAAAGGCAAGCCAGTATCTATTACACCATACATTAGAAATAGAGCGACAAAGATAATAGAGGACTTTATGCTAGCGGCCAATGAAACTGTGGCTGAAAACTTTTATTGGCAGGATATTCCTTTTGTTTACAGAAACCATGAGGAGCCTGACCCTAAGAAGATGAAAGCATTATCTTTATTTGCAAGTAACTTTGGATACAACTTAAAGACTTCAAATGGAAAGATGCATCCAAAGGAACTTCAAAAACTTTTGGCGCAGGTGGAAGATACGCCGGAAGAACCTTTGATTAGCAGGATGATGCTTCGCTCGATGCAAAGAGCTGTGTATGAGCCATATAACAAAGGGCATTATGGTCTCTCTGCTAAGTATTATTGTCACTTCACTTCACCTATTAGAAGATATCCTGATTTGCAAATACATAGAATTATAAAGCAGAGTCTTCACGGTGAGATGAACGATGAAAAAATTAATCATTACAAGAATATATTGGATGATGTAACAAAGCACTGCAGCATTAATGAAAGAAGGGCCGACGATGCAGAGCGAGACACTGAGAAGATGAAAAAGGCTGAGTATATGAGAGAGCACATAGGCGAGACTTTTGAGGGGATCATTTCAGGTGTTACAAATTTTGGTGTGTATGTAGAATTAGAAAACACTATTGAAGGACTAGTTCACATTTCAAACATAACTGACGATCACTATGATTTTGACGAAGAAAACATGATGTTAGTGGGTGAACATAGTGGAAAAGTATACAAATTAGGAGAAAAGGTAAGTATAGTAGTAGATAGCGCAAGCAAGGTATCAAAAACCATAGATTTTAGCTTTATTTAAGCAGAAAAATACTTAATAAATATAAGTAAAAATCGGTTAAATTATGTGCTAAAAGTGGTATAATGTATCTTGTGCGAGATTTAAAGTAAGAGGATTAAATGAAGGCAGAAGAGAGACGTTTAATTGCAAAAAATAAGAAAGCTCGTCACGATTTTTTTATCGAGGAGACTTACGAAGCAGGTATTGAATTAGTGGGAACAGAGGTGAAATCCTTACGTCAAGGACACTGCAGTATTAAGCAAGCTTTCATAAGAATTAAAAATGGACAAGTACTAATTCACGGTATGCACATTAATCCTTATGAGAAGGGAAACATTTTTAACAAAGATCCACTAAGAATTAGGAAACTTCTACTTCACAAGTACGAGATATCAAAGATAGCTGGAAAGATAAACGAACAAGGATACACATTGGTGCCTTTGGAGGTTTATTTTAAGGGTAGTCTAGTGAAGATAGAAATAGGACTAGCAAAGGGTAAGAAAAAAGCAGACAAGAGAGTAGACATTAAGAAAAAAGACCAAGAGCGCGAGGCTAGAAGAGATTTGAAAATGCAGTTACGGTAATTTAATAATTGTTTTAAAGTTTATATAGAGGATGAAGATATGATAAAAGATGCAATTGATGCAGTAAAGCAAGCAGAAAAAGAAGCAGATGAAATGGTAAGAAATGCCAAGATAGAGGCTGAAAACTCAAAGGCTGATGTGGAGAAGGAAGCAAAGCGGGTGAGTGATGAGTCTATTAATCTTGCCAAGGAACAAGCTTCTAAAGAAATGGAAGAGCTTGAGAATAAATGCAAGACCATCGAAGAAAATAAAGATAGAGAGATAGAAAATCTGGTTTCAGATTTGAAGGATAGCGCAAAGTCTAAGATGGATGAGACTGTGGAGTTAGTAAAGAAAGCTATCGGTTAAGTAAAAGGGGTATGAAATACCACACGAGGGAAGATTATGTCAGTACAGAAAATGAAAAAAATAAATATCTGTGCTTTGAAAGAAGATAGAAAGAGAATCTTAGAGTACATTCAAAGAAAAGGTTGTGTTGAGATTTCAAAATGTGATGTAGAAGATTTTGAAAAGATGAATACAGCCACACAAATCTCCGTTTTTGAGAGGAGTGTTGTTTCTTGTGAAAATGCACTTGAGGTTCTTTCTTTGTATTCGGAAGAAAAGACTGGAATGTTTGATGCCCTAAAGGGTAAGACTGATATTTCAGAAGATGATTTCTTAGGAATAGAAACTACACATAGAGACTTAGTGGCAGAAGCTAAAGAGATTACAGAATATGGAAAAGAAATTGAAGATCTAAATCTTGAAATTGCAAAGTGCGAAGATGAGAAGACATCTATCGAGCCATGGACTAGTCTAGATGTTCCAATGAATACAAGAGGAACTAGAACTACAGATTTAATTTTGGGAGTACTTCCTAGCGTTTATACGCAGGAAGAGTTAAACGTCAAACTTTCCAAGATTGAGGATTTCCCAGAAGAGACAGAAGTGAAAATAGTGAGCAGTGATGATACACAGACTTATATCGCTGTTATATGTGAAAAAGAAGTAAAAGAAGATACTGAGGATGCTTTAAGGAGATTAGATGTTACTAAACCTGTTTACTATACACATCATCTTCCAACTGAGTCCATTAGAAGACGTAATGAGAGAATTACTACACACAAAGCTGAAATAGAAAATCTAACAAACCGTATTAAGGCTAAAGAGGATTTAAAATTTAGATTAGAGGAAGTAGCCGACTATTACAGAGTGCGTGCTGACAAGTACAAAGTACTAGGTGATCTAGAGCAAAGTAAATATACATTCGTTATTACTGGTTCTATACCAGAAAACGAAGTGGAAGAAGTGAAGAGCATATTGGAAAACAAATATACAGCATATGTAGATTTAGAAGATTACTTGGACGAAGAAGCCCCAGTGCTTTTGAAGAATAATAAGTTCTTTGGAGCGGTAGAAGGAGTAGTAACATCTTTTGGATTCCCAAATAGATTTGAGATTGACCCTACTACTATCACATCGATATTCTACTACATATTATTCGGTATGATGCTAAGTGATGCGGCATATGGATTAATTATGTTTTTAGCTACATTTATTGTACTTAAGAAATTCCCTAATATGTCAGAGTCTATGGCAAAGTCGTTACGTATGTTTATGTATTGTGGTATTTCAACACTTATATGGGGAATACTGTTTGGCGGATATTTTGGAGATGCCATCCCCGTTATATCTAAAACTTTCTTCGGAACAAAGTATAATATACAGTCGCTATGGTTTGAGCCTATAGGAGATCCTATGAAGTTGCTCATTTACTGTATGATTATCGGTATTATACATTTGTTTACTGGACTTGGAATCAAGGGCTATATGAATCTTAAGAACAAGGATGTTTATGGATTCTTTGCAGATGCTGTATTTTGGTATTTATTCCTAATAGGATTAATACTAATGCTAATTCCAACATCTATCTTTGGCTCACTATCAGGAAGCCAAGTGGAATTCCCTGCATGGCTTAACTTGACAGCAAAGATTTTGACAATAGCAGGAATGTTAGGAATTCTGTTTACAGGTGGAAGAGGAAGAAAGAATCCATTCAAGAGAGTATTACTTGGTTTTTACAGTTTATATGATGTGACAAGTTGGCTCAGCGATTTGCTTTCGTACTCAAGACTCTTGGCATTAGGCTTAGCCACTGGAGTTATAGCATCGGTTATTAACACAATGGCAGCCATGGGAGGTAATTCAGTATTTGGCGTAATACTATTTATAGTAGTATTCATTATTGGTCATACATTTAATATGGCAATAAATTTACTTGGTGCATATGTGCACACTAACCGTTTGCAATATGTAGAGTTTTTTGGAAAATTTTACGAGGCCGGCGGAAAAGAATTTATGCCATTTAAGGAAGACACAAAATATATAAAGGTTAAAAAGAGTTAACAACTATTCGTAGAATAGTAAATATATAAAAAGAGAGGTTTTTATTATGTTATTAGCAGCAGCAACAACAATGGGAGACTTTTTTACAAGTCAAGGAATAGTTTATGCAATTTTAGGTGCAGCTTTGGCAGTGCTTTTGGCAGGTGCTGGTTCGGCTATCGGAGTTGGTATAGCGGGACAAGCAGCAGCAGGAGTAATGAGTGAAGATCCATCTAAGTTTGCAAAGGTTCTGGTAATGCAACTTCTACCAGGTACACAGGGTCTTTACGGACTGCTTATTGGTTTCGTAACACTATCTAAGATTGGAATTATCGGTAGTGGTGCAGTTGAGATGACAGCTGTTCAAGGACTAGAGATTTTGGCGGCATGTCTACCTATCGCAATCGTAGGACTTATTTCTGGTAAGTACCAGGGTAAAACTAGTGCGGCTTCTATTGGAATTATTGCTAAGAAGCCAGACCAGTTTGCTAAAGCAATGCTTCTACCAGCTATGGTTGAAACATACGCTATCTTAGCACTACTTATTTCATTCCTAGCAGTAAACGGGATCGCACTAAAATAAATTGAAAGTAGAATTACAATGAGTGGATTAGATAATATTGTAAAAAAAATTAAATCCAATTCTCAAGATGAAATTGAACTAATCAAAAAAGAAACTGAAGGCTACAGAGCAAATGTTTTAGCTGAAGCTAAAAAAGACACCGACAAAGAAATCAAAAAAATCTTAGATCAAGCAAAAAGAGATCAAGATTTATATGAAGAAAAAGTACTTTCAAACGGTGAGTTTAAACAGAGGAATGCTCTACTTAAAGCTAAAGGTGAAGTGATCGATGAAGTAATCGAGCGAGCATTGGATGAACTTAAAAACCAAGATGCAGATTCTTATTTTGAAACTATTCTAAATGTATTAAAGGATAATGTTCAAGATAAGGATGGAAAGATTTGTTTCTCTAAAAAAGATATAGACCGAATTCCATCTGACTTTGAAGCGAAAGCTTCTGATATTGCAAAAGAAAAAGGTGGCTCACTAACCATAGACAATGAGCCAGCAGATATTGCTGATGGATTTATTCTAAAGTATGGCGACATAGAAGAGAACTGTACTTTTGATGCTATATTTGAAGCAAAGAGGGATGAGTTAAGAGATTTGGTAAATAAAAACCTTTTTAATAAATAGGAGGTAATACTTGTGGATGAGTATATTTACGGTGTTGCCCGTATAAGAGCGTTGGAGAGTACGCTTTTGACAGATGAAGATTTAAAGGCATTGGTGGAAGCTAAAGATTATGACAGTGCGCTTCAAATGTTGAAAGATAAAGGTTGGGGAAGCAATACTCCAAATGAAACTCTAAATGACATTATAGAAATTGAAAAAAATAAAACACGAGAAGTGATAGACGATATCATCAAAGATAAAGATGATAAAAAAGTATTGATAGTGGAAGATGAATACCACAACTTAAAAACTGCTATCAAGAAAGTTTACACAGATGCATCAGTTGCTAACAAGTATGTATATGTGGCGCTAGATCCAAATGATGTGAAAGATGAAAATGACGAGCACATCAAAGTTATTGAAAATATAACAGTAAAGGAACTAGAAGATATTATTACAAACTCTGAATATGAAAAGTTGCCTGAGCATATGGTTCACACAGCTAGAAAAGCTTCCGAGACTTTGATTAAAAGTGGAGATGGACAGCTCTGTGACATCATTATTGATAAGCAACTTCTAAGAATGTTTAGAGACATTGGTAGAGAGTCTACAAACAGCTTGATTAAAGATTACACAAACATAAAAGTAGGAATGGCTGACATAAAGGTTGCAATTCGCTCAGCCAGAGCCGACAAAGATTCAGACTTTGCTTTTAAGGCAATGATACCTTGCGAGTATGTAAATGTTAATGAGTTAGAGAGAGCAGTGAACGATGGCTATGAAGCAGTGATTGACTACTTAAAAGATATTGGTCATGAAGATTTGTCGTTAGCCGCTGAAAAGTCTATATCATGCTTCGAGTGTGTCTGTGACAATAAAATTATAGAGAGAATTAAATCGCAGAAATACGAGACATTTACTATTGGACCAGTTCTTGCATATTCACTTGCAAGAGATAATGAGATTAAGACAGTTAAGATTATTCTTTCATGTAAAGAGAATGGTTTTGATGAAGACTTTATAAAAGAACGCGTAAGAATAATGTATGCGTAAGAGGTAAAGATGAGTAAAGTAGCAGTAATGGGAGATTATGACAGTATATATGGCTTTTCTGCATTGGGACTAGATATTTACCC
>CAJOMD010000003.1 GCA_905235555.1 uncultured Eubacterium sp. | reverse complement strand
CTGGGAGGAAAGGTTTAACTTCTTTTTTTGTTGCTTATACAATGTAAAAAATAGTAATTACTGTATACTTTAGTAGGTACAGTAAACATATGGTTTATATTAAAACGAGATTCTTCGTTAGGGGAGTGCATGTTAAGTACGATGGAATGCTTTTGTTCTAATTGTACTTTTTTTAATCTTTTTATGCCCGATGGACTTTTAAAACATTTTTGCATTCTTAGTTTACATATATTACATATTTTGAAATCTTTTGAAAAACATTCTGTCTCGAAAAAATCTCTAACAGTGCCACAAATTGCATCAGCTATTTGAATCAAAGTAAAACGAGAATCTTTAGAATCAGCAAATATTACATTATATTCTATGTCCAATGTATTGTAATCTTCTAATGTTTCCAAAACACTCTTCTCTTCGATGGTTTTCATGTTATCAAAAACAATCAAAACTTTATCATTGGGATTTAAGAGCTGTAGTTTTTGCAAAGCATAAAAAGGGAACGAGTGAATCAATCCGCTCAATTGTTTCTTTTCATTTTCAACTAATTCATAGTAACGAGTATCACTATGGTTGAGGATCTTTTTCTTAAATGCAATTTGGGAAAAAGCTATTCCACGTAAATCTGAAAAATGATTATATGCCTGAGGGGCAAAACGATGTCTTTTAAGAGTAGTGCTTTTTAATTCCTTTGAATAATCCAAATTTAATTCATCTTTTATAGAGTTTAATACGGAATTATTATGTTCGATATTATTAGGTGTGGTCATAAAAGCAGACACTAAAAACAACTTGGATGAATCGTGTCCGCTTTCATCATCAAAAATAAAACCATCGTCTCCTGAAGCATCTACGAAAACGATTTTATCATAATTGGAATATTCTATTTGTTTGGCTTTAATTATTCGAGAATCACTCATTGGCGCAAATCCTTTCTTCACTCATTTATCACAAAAAGTATGTAGACAGTATAACACTATAGGTGTAATATGACTAGATTTTTTTAAAAAAATATAAATAAAAACTAATGTGGAAATCCTCTTGATGTCTTTTCCTTCGTTGTGTGTTATGTTTATGATATACTATATTTAGTTTGTTGAACGGAGAAGCAAAATGGAAAAGAAAGATGTATTAAATGTAATTGATGTGGACATAGTTCCATACGATGGAAACGTGAAGAAAGAAGAAGGTACGAAGATACCTCTTGAAAAGTTTGCCGGTTTAGCAGTAGGGGCTGCTTTCATAAAACCATTGACAGAATTGATTCAGGTTAAACAGATTAGTGGTCTATATAAAGTTGCTTTGCCTGAAGGAACACACCTGGCTTCCTTTAAAAATGGCGCGGGTAACCTTGGCACGGCATTAAATGACGAAACAAATAGAATTGCTAGACAAGCAGTTTTAAATCCTGCGGACATTCAAAGTATTACGATAGATCCAACTGCTATAGCTATGATGGCTATGCTCGCAAATATGGAAAAGAAATTAGCTGACATCCAAGAACTTCAAAAAGAAATGATGCTGTTCCTAGAGCAAAAAGAAAAATCAGAGCAGAGAGGAAACCTAATATTCCTGCAAGATATTTATGAAAACTTTAAGTTTAATACTGATAATGATAAATATATACAAAACAATCATGTAAAAGTATTAGATATTAAGCAGGCAGCAGAACAGAAGATTGATTTTTACAAAACACAGATTAAAACAAAACTAGAGAAAAATGAGTTAATACACTGGGATGCGAATGTTGCTAGCCAGGGGGAAAAACTGAAAAATGATTTAGGTGAGTATCAGTTGGCCCTATATACATATGCTTTTTCTAGTTTAATGGATATTGTTTTCTTGGAAAACTTTGATGAAGATTTTTTAAAGAAGATTAAAGAAAAAATAAAAGAATATAAGTTTGAGTATCAATCTATTTATACTGAGGTATTTAACTATATTGAGAAAGAATCAGATTCCTCCCTTCAACAATTAGGACTAGATGTTGCATCTAAAGCAACTAAAGGTCTAGGTGGTTTGTTTGAGAATACATTTATAGGAAACAAAACAGGGATTGATAAAACACTTACTAAAACTGGAGAAGATATCGGTAATTATAAGACAAAGAGAACTGATGAGAAGACTTTTAAGTTAATAGAAAATAAAGAATCTAAGGTTGAACCGTTTATTGACAATATTGAAAAGATTAATGCTGTATATAATAAACCAGTAGCAATAGCGTTTGATGATAATAACATTTATGTTATTGATGAGGATAAAAATATAGCTTAATTATAACAAATAAAACCCGACATAATAATGTCGGGTTTAAACTATTAATAGGAGTGCATTATGTATAGATTAGAATATTGTGATGACCCGAACAATCCAAAGTTGTTTGATGGGGGAATTGAATATGAAGATAATTTTGAAGTTTTGAAGATGAATTTAGGAAACATATGGGTGTTCTTGATAAGTATGAAGGACTAACGATTATGTATAGAATAGTTGAATCATGTAGACAAGACTTATACTATGCGTTCGATAATGAAGAGCGTGATTGGTGGGAAGTTAATAAAGCATGGCTCAATTACTTGAATGCTATTTACAGTTGTAAAGAATTCATTGGTAATTATGAACCATCAATAATGGAAGTACATGACAAATACTATAAAAAAATGGGTTGGTATAGATTTATTTGTGACTATCGAAATATCGTAATCCACTCCTCAGAATTAATAGAGGTTTGTAGTAATGAATCAAAAGATTTTTTGGTAGGTTATGACAAAGTTCAGGAAGTATTTCGAAGAGTAAAAAGTGTAAAAAATATAGAAAAAGAGTTAAAAGAAATACAGAAATTTATTATTGAAGAGTTAAATACAGAAATATATAGATATAATCTAAAGGGATCTATAAAAGAGGAAGAATATATTAGTGTTAGAAAACTTGCTGATAAAGTCAGTGAGGAAATAAATGAAATGAAAGAAGAAATAGCCCTAGAAGCCTATAAACTAGATGTTCCTAATTCATTACAATGGTTTATTGATAAAATACCATATATAGATGGCATGTACTGGTATCCGTTCATAGTTAATTATGAAAAATATGACAATAACAATAATGAAGGTGTTCTTGAACCAAGTTTTACAATGGAACAATTTGTTCATAGGGTTTATGCTGGCATAGGTGAAAATTCAAAAGTATCAAAGGAGATAGGACTATTTTTGAAACAACATAAGTATAATAAATTTTTTGATGGATATATCATTAATATTTAATATATGATATATTTTAATTAGAGGTTTTCTCAGAATCCTTTTTGGTTATTTATTGAGGCTAGCTTTTTGCTAGCAAATAATCTGAAAAGGAGGTGAGTATCATGAAAGAACTCACACGTAAGAATACTTCAATTGACATCAAAGCGGATACAAAAACTCTTGCAGTAGAGTTTGGCAAGGCAGTTATTGACGCAGCTAAAGATCCTTTAAAGGATTTCTTTGGCGGACTAATAGATACTGGCTTGGACCGTGCGAAAGAAATTGTAGTAGAGAAAATTTCTAATTTTTTCGGTCGATAGATCGAAAAGACAACGCCCCGAGTGACATCGGGGTGTTTGTTTTTTGCCTATCCTCGCCCCCTTTTTGCTTTCAGGAGCATCGCATACAATACTATGCTTCTTCCCTAATGGTACTTTCAAAGTTTCATATAAAAAAACCTCTATATATGTTATAGTGATAATAGTAGATAGAACGGAATTCACGAAGGAGAACGGAATTCACGAAGGAGAAAAGATATGAAAAGAATAATACTATTATTAGCATCAATGACATTTGTTATATTGCTTTTATCAGGTTGTGGAAAACTATCCGACGATGTTGAACAAAAGAAAACAAAAGTAGAGGTAGGTTCAAAAGTAAAACTTGAAGATTTATTTAAATGTTCGGATGGAGTTTCAATCGGATTCAAAAACGAAGATAACTTTAATATAAATAAAGTCGGAAAATATGCAATGCAGGCTTCGTTACAGAAAGATGATGAAACACAGGATATAACTTATAACATTGAAGTGGTGGATACAAAAGCGCCTGTTATTAATGCAGAAGATATTAGAATATTTGAAGGTGAAAAGTATAAAAATAAACTTGATATGTCATGTGATGATAACTCTGGTGAGGATATAAAGGCGAAAATAGTTAGCAATAATACAAATAATAAAAAAGCTGGTAAATACATAATAAAATTAGAAGCTGTAGATTCAAGTGGAAATAAGAGTACAAAAGAAGTAGAAGTTACAGTTTTAAAAGTATATAAATTTAAAGAAATAAAAAAGATAACAAAGAATCTACTAAAAAAGAAAAAGTATAATAAGCTAAGTGCCGAAATGGATAAACAAGATGAAACTATAATTATAACGTCTAAAGATGAATACAGAACAGTTGGTAATGTTAGATCTAAAATGGGACAATGCGCAAATGCTGTAGTTATGGTAATGTTTAATACTAATCGTAAAGTGCAGACAGCTCCAAGGGTGGATTTTTATTCTTATTCGACAGAAGGATATAATAAAAGTGATAGAGTATATGTGACTAGTTCTAATGGAAAAGTAAGGTTTGATAACTCGAATGTTGATATGGATTTTGAAATGATAGGTATAGAAGCATTAGATAAAACCATATCAAACAATTTATTGGAGGATGACAAGTATACTAACAAATGTCTCAAGGTGTTCAAGGGAAATAATGTTAAGGCTAAAATATATACTGAAGCTGGAGCATTGAATTATACGTTTAATTCAAAAGAAAAGAAGTATTTGAAACAATTATCAAATTTTTATAATGAGTTTTGGGATACAATTAGTTGATCACTACAAAATGGAAGCGAAAGCACCCCGCAGGGTGCTTTTTCTTTGCCTACGACACTCCCTTTCATATGGTACTTTCAAAGTCCCATTTTAATCCCAGTGCAATATGCTATAATATACTCAGTAAATAGAACGGATAAAAACACCAAAAAAGGAGGACACCCCATGGATGATTTTTTAGATGAGATGTTTGACCTAGACGACGACGGAGAACTTGATGATATTGAAGAGATGGAAGAGGTAAGCTTCATCACAGAGGATTTCACAGAAGATGAGGATGAAGACTTTGACGAATACGATGATGAAGATTTTGATGAAGAATAAAGAAAAGGAAACATAATGGATCCAGTAAAACTAGAAGAATTAAGAAAAGAAGTGATTGCCGAAGTCTCGGGTATGGCATTTGGCCCATTTCCTTTTATGGGTGGAATGGCAATAGAAGCACAAACTGCAGATGAGGCTAGGCTTATAGAGATGGCTAGAGAGCTGCATATTAATGTGGAGAAGTATATGTAGTCTCTCGTGATAAAAGTGCTGAAAGTGAAATCGTCCGCAGTTGTGGACGATTTTGTTTTGTCGTGTTTTATGGTGATTATAGTGGATTTCTGTGGTGTTTGGGGTTAAGAAATGTCACATATTTGGTGCGTGGTTTAACGAATAGATTTTTTATTTGTGTGATATTTATCACATAAAGTATATGTTGACATTTACAAAAGGAGGGTTTATAATTTTCTTAACAAAGACGAGCGGAGGAAAATAAATGAGTAAAAATGCGATAGTAAATATGTCAGGATATGAATGTTTTGTAAAAGATGTTAAGGATATTATCAGCCAAGGAAGACAGGCTGCTTATAATACGACCAATACAGTGATTGTTTCCACGTATTGGAATATTGGTAAAAGAATAGTAGAGGAAGAACAACATGGAAGCAGAAGAGCTGAATATGGTAAGGAGATAATTTCTGTTTTATCAAAAGAACTAACAAAAGAATTTGGGAAAAATTATTCTGAAAGAAATTTAAGATATTATAGAAGGTTTTATTCGTTATTTCCTAATTTTGAGATTTGGAACGCATGCGTTCCAAATCTAACATGGACACATTTTCGCCGTTTATTAAGCGTTCCAGATGAGGACGCAAGAATATGGTATATGCAAGAAGCTTATAGTGAAGGTTGGACAGCAAGAATGCTTGATAGAAACATATCTACACAGTATTATTATAGATTTTTAGAAAAGCCTAGTATCAAGCAGGGGATTGAGGATGAAAGTACTGAGACAGTAAAATCAAGCCAAGTGATAAAGAGTCCAACGGTTGCTGAATTTCTAGGTTTTAGTAATAAAGATAGTTATGTTGAGAATGATTTAGAAACTGCTTTATTAAACCATTTGGTAGATTTCATGCTTGAACTTGGTAGAGGTTTTTCTTTTGTAGGTAGACAAGAACATATTGTCACAGAAACGGAGGATTATTATATTGATCTTGTTTTTTATAACATAGAGTTGAAGTGTTATGTGATAGTTGATTTAAAGACAGGTACGGTTACACATCAAGATGTAGGACAAATAGATATGTATGTACGAATATATGATGAACTTAAAAGAGGAGAAGGGGATAATCCGACAGTTGGCATTTTACTTTGTGCGCAGACGGACAAAGATATTGCGAGATACTCGGTTCTTCATGATAACGAAAGACTGTTTATGTCAAAGTATCTTACATATTTGCCTAGTAAAGAACAATTAGAAGCAGAAATTAAAAGAGAGAAAGAATTATTCTATGAGCAGCATATGGAGTATAGTGAAACTGAAAGAGGAGGATCTACTGTTGAGGAAAAGAGTGATGAGTATACGTTCCCCAAAATGCACGACAAAGAGATGAAATGAAAATTTGATTCTAATAAGATTTCTGACAAGATTAAAGAGGATATAGAAGTATTAAAAGCAAATGAAAACTTGGAGGGAAATATATGAATTATGTGGAAATAATTAGAGATTCAAAAAAAGAAGGCATAAGAAAATGGACTGAGAATGGATTAAAAAAAGGAAGAGGAGAAGGGGAGATTAATAATAAAAAGCACCTCTAGGTGCTTTTTTGTTGCAATATGTTATACTATAAATAGTTGATAGAACGGACAAAGAAAGGAATAATTATGAAAAAAATAATAAGCCTAATATTAACATTTGTGTTAGCAGTAGGTTTAGGATTTGGTGTCAGCTTTGTTCAAAAAGACATAAGTGCAGCGGACATTAATCCTACACCAGAACATGGAGCAACAGTGAATCTCTTAGAGGGAGATCCGCTAGAGTTTGCTACGCATTATTCTAAAGGTGCCATAAACAAGTATTATGAAAAAGGCGTAGACAAATATGCACCTAAGCCACTAGAAATAGAGTGGGATAAGATAGATGGTGCCACTTCATATAAGGTAAAACTTAGTGAAGATGAAACAATGAAAGACCCTAAAGAGTTCATAACATTTGAAACAAAGGTAACGATTGAAGATCTATTCTCAGCCACTGACTATTACTACCAAGTAAGTACAGAGGTGGATGATACCATGTACATGTCAGATGTTATAAAAATAACTACAGCTGATATTCCAAGAACAATCAGTGTGGATTCAATTACAAATACTAGGGACTTTGGCGGACGCCAAACGGTTGATAAAAAGTATAGAGTAAAACAAGGAATCATATACAGAGGTGCCAATGTAGATGAGATATCTTCAGAGGGCAAAAGAAAAATGGTTGAGACTTATGGTATAAAGACAGATTTAGATTTGCGTGGTAAGTCAAAAGTTTCACCTCTAGGTAAAAACATAAACCTAGTTTCAGTTTCTTCAGGTCAGTATATAAATGCACTAGATTACGATTATTGGTATCCAGCTCTTAGAAAAGAGATACTAACATTTGCAAATCCAAACAACTTCCCAATCTATGTTCATTGCGCTATAGGTAGAGACAGAACTGGAACGCTCTGTACACTTATTGGTGCTTTGGCTGGAATGAGCGAGCAGGATATTATGCGTGATTATGAATTTACTTTCTTCTCAGTAGTTAATGGCGATGTAGATAATGCAGCGAACTATGCTGAAAAAATGTGGAAAGTAATCAATTGGCTAAAGACATATGACAAAGGAACTTTGCAGGAAAACACAATGGAGTTTATGAGAGAGCGCTTGAACCTAAAACAGTCTGACTTAAACAAGATTAGATCAAACATCTTAACTCCAGGTGCTATACCTATTCCTGAGCCTACAGTTCCTACACCTTCTAAAGTGAAACTTAAGAAGGTTAAAAACATAAAGAAAAAGACTATAAAAGTTACTTTTAAAAAAGCATCCAATGCCAAAGGCTATCAAGTAACTTGGTCTTTATCTAAAAATTTCACAAAGCAAAAGAGTAAGACCAAATCTAAATACACAACCAAAACTACTTACAAAATCAAAAAATTAAAGAAGAAAAAGAAATATTACATCAAGGTTAGGGCATATAATATAAATGGGCATTTGAAGGTATTCGGAAAATATTCTAAAGTGAAAAAAATAAAAGTAAAAAAATAGAAAGGTGATATTATGAAAAAAGTATTAAGTATTCTTTTATCATTGACATTAGTAGTTGGTCTGCTAGTTGGAATGCCTGCTATCGATACCAAGGCTGATGGTACTATTACTGTTACTGCCCCAGTGAATGGAGCACAAGTAGATTTGCTATCAGGTAATATTTTGGAGTTTAGTAAGAATTACCAATTAGGTAGGGCAAAAGAACTATATAAGAGACGCAGTGATACTTACTTCCCAGCTCCAGTAGCATTTAGTTGGAATGCGGTTTCTGGTGCCAATGAATACTTTATTTCAATTGCCACAAATAGCAATATGACCGGCGCCATTTCATACGGCACAGCAACTAACTCTATAGAAGTGGAAGATTTGAATCCAGGTCAGAAATATTATTACAAAGTAACTTGCAAGGCGAGTGGTGGAAACTTTGGTTCTGGCATAAAATCATTTACTACTACAGACCTTCCAAAAACTATATCAGTAGACAAAGTAGGTAACACTAGAGATATCGGTGGAAGATATGTAAATGGTGGAAAGCAAAAAGTGCGTTATGGAAGAGTAATACGAGGCGCAAATGTAAATGACATTTCAGATGAAGGCAGAGCAAAACTTTTAAATGTTTATGGAATTAAAATGGACTTTGACTTGAGAGACAAGTCAAAAGAATCGGTTCCTGATGTTTCACCATTAGGCTCTAACACTAAGTTTGTAAATATTAAAGGCGTAGAGTATAACAGCAGCGAAAAGGGAATTGGAAATCCTAATAACTATGACAGAGCTAGGAGTGAAATATTATTGTTTGCCGATCCTAGCAATTTCCCAATTTATGTTCATTGCCAGATAGGTAGAGACCGTACAGGGACAATCTGTTTCCTTATTGAGTCATTACTTGGAATGGATGATTTAGATATGTTTAGAGACTATGAACTTTCATACTTCTCAAACGCTGCCAACAATGATTTAGCAGATCCAGACGCTACTACCAATGGCGCATTTGCAAGAATGGTGAACTATCTTAGAAACTATTCAGATGGAAATCTACAGCAGAACACAGAAAAATATATGAAGCAAGAACTAGGCATTACAGATGCACAGATTCAAGCGATTAAGGATAATATGTTGACTCCTTTGCCTAAGCCTACACCTAAACCTACACCTGCACCTACAGTAAAAACACCTGGCAAAGTTTCAATTAAATCAGCAAAGAACTCTAAGAAGAAAATAGTAGTAGTTAAGTATAAGAAAGCTACTAATGCAAAAGGCTATCAAGTTTGGTGGGCTACTTCTAAGAAGTTTAAAAAGGCAAAGAAGAAATTCACCTCAAAGACTACTTACAAAATCAAAAAACTAAAGAAGAAAAAGAAATACTACATCAAGGTAAGAGCCTACAACTTAAACGGAAACACCAAAGTATATGGTGCTTTCTCAAAGGTTAAGAAAGTAAAGATTAAAAAATAAATATAGTTGGAGGGGAAAAATATGGGGAAACAAATTAAACGTATTCTTTCTGTCATGATGGTAATAGCAATGACTATTACCCTTATTCCTGCTGTAGAAAATAACGTGGTGGCAGATGATGAACCGTACAACTTGTCTGATGGACGAGCAGTGTATGCTAGCTCTGCTAACGGAGGAGATACAGAAGACAAAGCTGTGGACGGCTTGGACAACACAAGATGGCAGGCAGCCCAATCAGATACTAATGAGTGGCTCTATGTGGACTTAGGAAAAGAAGCAAACCTAGACCATATCTATATGCATTGGGAAGCTGCATATGCAAAGTATTACAAGATTGAAACTTCAAACGATGAAGTGAATTGGACTACTGCATATGAAAAGAAAAAAGGCGGCGACGGTCAGCAAGTAGAGATGGCTATTGACTACAGACAGACTGGTGTGAGAGCTGATGGAGATTTAAGATTCTCATGTAACTGGTCTAAAGTGGAAGATGCTCACTACAAAGTATATATAGACGGAGAGGATGATGCTCACATCGCATATGCTGGTGGAGATAACTACCGTTTTACAAACCACGGTGGAACCCAGGGTGATATTAGAATGAGTGTTGGCCAGCATACTATGACAGTAGTTGCTTTCAATCCTGACAACAATCAAGAACTGGGACGTGGTGTAGTGCAAGTAGATGCCCAGGAAGGTGCAGAGGGCGACAATGGTGTAGATGATGATCCAGCAGATGCTCTAAAGCAGACTATCACTAAAGATCAACTTAGTGTAACAAAGGCTCGTTTTGTAAAAATCACTTGTACAGAAAGAGCAACAGGTTACGGCGCATCTTTGTTTGAGTTCCAAGTTTGGGGAACAGGTGGTTCTAATAAACCCCCAGTAAATTATGGCGATAACCTCGCTTTAGAAAAACCAGTTAAATGTTCAGGTACTAGAGATGAGTGGTGGATGTACAATGCGGATGGAACCATAAATCCAGATGCCTATAAACAAGTTCAACCTGAAAATGCAGTGGACGGAGATAAAAATACATCCTTTACTTCATACCAGGGCGAAGCAGATCAGTGGATTTACGTAGATTTAGGTTCCGAGTATGATATTGGACGTGTAATTACACGTTTTAACGAAGACGCTGGAAAGATTTATGACGTTCAAGTGTCTAAAGATGCTAAACATTGGACCACTATTCATCGAGAACTTAAAGGCTTTATGAATAAGGTTGATAATACTACATGCTACCAAGAGGATATGCGTTTCGTAAGAGTTCTTGGTTATTCTAAAGTAGAGAGCGGAAGCGGCATGGGTATTAGAGAACTTGAAGTGTATAAATACAGAGACGGCGACAGCAAAGAAAACGAAGAAATCCCAGACCTTCCTATTAGCCAGATAGTGGCAAACGAGAACGGCAAAGGTTCATATGTAATAGGAGAGGTTAAAAAAGAATTAAATAAACTTCCAACTTTTGTAAACGAAGATAATATAAAGACACCTATAGATTCAAACAGCTGGTGGTCATCATTCATGATTAAGACGTACGGAAATATGGCTGTTATTCATCCTTTGAAGGCGCAGTTCTCAAACCAGGGACTAGGAATCTTACTAGCATCCCAAGGTTTCACTGATGAGAGAAAGCCTCAGGATTTAGGTGTAGGTTACTATTCAGAAAAACTAAAAGATTTCTTTATTAGACCTGAAAGTTTCGAAGGAAAGACAGGTTTTGATAGAGTAGAAAACTATGGTGATTACCATGTGGATGTTGGTCTATGCGATGATGATGGACTCAAGATGAAATCTACTTTAGTTAAGGGTTCACCATATATCTTTAACGAGTTTGAGGATGACGATACAGTTATTCTTTCATCTACATCTATCACTAAATTCTATGATGCAAGTGGAAATACAATATTAACAAATGCTGGAGATTCCACTACTACAGATCATATCGGATTTACATCTGTAGACAGTGAGAATGAAAGAGCAGGAAACTCAGGTTCTGAATTCTTGCTAGCAGCCCCAGAAAATACAGAGTTTACAGTTAAGACTACTGGTAAGAACACACTTCTAAAGATTAAATTTGCATCCAAAAACGATGCATACCTATCTGTAGCAGGAATGCTAGATAAGGCCAATATAGAAGATTATTACCAGCACGCTTACGCTAAAGTAAAGAATACAAAGGTCACTTACGACTACAACAAAGACAATTCAAAAATTACTACATATTACAAAGCTACTACTGAAACAGTAAGAAGTGGCTTTAGTAATAAGACTATGCAAGCTTTCTATCCACACCAGTGGAAGTATTCCACTGATACAAACAATCCATACTGTGTCTATCCATCTATCCGTGGAAATATGAAGGCTGTATTTGAGAATGAATTAACTACAGTTCAGCAGTTTGCGGGATTGCTTCCTACATTTGCTAAACCTAATAGTTCAAAACTAGAAAAAGACCGAATCAAAGGATACATAAAGACTGTAATGGACGAGATAGGAACAGGACCAAATGCCGATGCTTACTGGCAAGGTAAAGCGGTTCACCCACTTGCTATTACAGCACTGATGGCAGACCAGATTGGTGAGAAAGCTATGAGAGACCAGTTACTAAAAGACCTTAAGAAGATAATGGTAGACTGGTTTACATACTCAGGTGGCGATGATAGATGTTATCTAATCTACAACAAAGATTGGGGAACAGTTTATTATCCAGAGAGTGCTTACGGTGCTAACGCAGCTATCTGTGACCACCACTTTACTTATGGATACTTCCTCTTTGGCGCAGCCGTACTTTCAACATACGATCAAGATTTCTACTATCAATATAAAGATATGGTAGAGATTATGCTTCGCGACTATGCAAACCCAGAAGAGCCAGAGGACGATGGAAATATGTTCTGTAAGTTTAGAGCATTTGACCAGTACTCAGGACATTCATGGGCTGGCGGTTACGCAGATAACGATGATGGTAACAACCAAGAGTCAGCTTCAGAGTCATTGTTTAGCTGGGTTGGAATGTACCTATGGGGCGAAGTTTCAAGACAGCAGAAATACATCGATGCCGGTGCTTACGGATTTACTACAGAGATGGAAGCAGTAAAACAGTACTGGTTCGATTACGATGGTGATAACTGGCTAGATACATTCCCATTCCAGGGAACTGGTCAGGTTTACGGAGCATCATATAGTTATGGTACTTTCTTTGGCGGTCAGCCTCTATACATTTATGGTATTCAGTGGCTACCTATTTCAGAGTACTTAACGGCTTATGGTATGCAGCAAGAAAAATGTGCTGCAGCTTATCAGGGTCTACTTGATGAGACTAATGAGGCTAAAGAAAAAGTAATGATAAATGCACAGATTGTGGCAGACCAGATGAGAGCGCAAGGGAAATCAGAGGACGAGATTCGAGCATACCTTGAACAGGAACAACACACTGCTGATACATACGCTACAGCCGATACAGGATGGCAGCATATTACTTGGCCATTCTTATCACAGACTAATCCAGACTTGGCTCTTGAAAAATTTAACGCAGGAGTGAATGGAGTTCAGAAGGAAGATAGAGCAAACACATATTGGTTTATCACAGCTATGGACTCTGTTGGATATAAGACTACAGACTATGTAATTACAGGTCAGACTATTAGCGGTTCAGTTTACAAGAAAGAAAAAGACGGACAAACTGTATACACAGGTGAGATTTGGAACCCAACTACAGTTACTAAGACTACATATGTGGTAGACACTGCTACAGATGAAAAGATTGGTAAGGTTAAGGTTAAACCAGGAGCACTAGTACAGTTTGAGATTGATACAAACGGCGGCTTCGAGTTAGAACTAGGTAATGAAGAAGGCGGCGGTGAAGACGAAACCACACCTGGCGAAGACGAGACAGTTCAGCCACCAGCAAACGTTCAGGATTATGTTCCTGACAAGAGATTTAACCTAAGTCTTGGAAAAGATGCTACTATCTCATCTATTTACAAGAACGAAGGGTCTCAGACTACAGATGTTTTGACTGACGGTAATTTAAATAGCAACTATGTATCAACCGATTGGAATAATGCGCTCACACAAGATAGCGTGCTTATCGATTTAGGAGCGAATTATAGGCCGAGTGATATTAATAAGATAGCGGTTCAGTTTAAGAATGATCAGGGAGTATTCTGCGAGAGCTACAAAGTAGAGTACTCAGCAGATGGTATTACATTTAAGACTGCCGAGAACTTTAACAAGACATGGCAGGATGCACAGGCTGGATTTATCTATGAAGAAATAGATAATGCTCCAGCTATGAATGCAGTTAGATTTGTTAAGGTTACATTTAACGGACATAAGAACTGGGGATTCCAGATTCGCGAAGTAGCGGTTCTTACAGACAATTCAAATGCTAAGCCGGTATTTGTACCTGTTTGTGATGACCCAGCAGACTTTGAAGCTTCAAGCAATGAACCACTTAAGATTCACTACAACATCACAGCTGGTCCTAACCAGGATGGATATCAGTATGCTGTATTTGTAGATGGAAACAGAGTGACTGACCTAAGAGGTGCAGGTGAAGGCACAGTAGATGCCACAGCCGGCACACATAAAGTGAAAGTAGTATCTTACTACAACGGCAGAATTTCTGAAGGACTAGTAGATACTGTAGAAGTGGATGATGGTTCAATGAAGAAGTATGTAAACACTTCGCTTAATTTCGCACTTCACGCTAAAGCTTCCATAGAACCGCTTGATCCTAAGGATGAGGGAAGTAAAGACCCTCAGATGTTAACAGACGGTAATATAGATGGAAACTACAACATGACAGTTTGGGGTCAGGATAATGCTATGGCCACTCTAGAACTACAAGAACCTGTAAATATTGAAGACATAGATGAAGTACTAATCAAATATGTAAATGATTTAACATATGCTAAGGGCTTCAATGTTCAGTTCTCGAATGATGGAACAAACTACCAGACAGTTTACACAAGAACTGATGGTGGATATGCTGACCCAGACGAATTCAAGATAAACAAAGCTGCTTACACTCAGGGCGATGTTAACTTCGTGAAGATAAACTTCACTCAGAGAGGTGGAGCATACGGATATCAGATTCGTGAGATTGCAGTACTTGGTTCAAAAGATAGCTACTTACCAGCTAACCCAGTGGGATTAGCGCTTCAAAGCAATGCCGGCGGAAGTATTACAGTTAACTTCTCATCAGCACTTGGTGCTAGTTCAATGTATAACGTATATGTAGATAACCAGATAGTAGGACTACACTTGCTATCAGCTGGTTCATACACATACAACCACATAGATGGTGGATTACATACAGTTAAGGTTACAGCTATTAAGGATAACATCGAGTCTAAGGGTATTACGGCAAAGATTACAATAGAGGAGCCTGCTCCTCCAGTAACAGAGCCAGACTACGAAGACGATCCAGACGATCCAGTTTATACAAAACCAACTACTAAACCTAAACCAACTACTACAGTAGCGCCTACTACAAAGCAAGGTGGTGACACTACAGTACCTGGTGGAGACACTACAAATACTCCAGTGACAGCAGCGCCAACAGCCGCTCCTGGTAAACCAACAGTAGCGCCTACTGCTAAGTGCAAACCAGTTCCACCAGCTAAGGTTAAGGTTAAGAAAGCTACTAAGAAGAAGTCAGCTAAAAAATTGACTGTTAAGATTAAAAAACTTAGCGGAGTTAAGGGATACGAGGTTCGTGTTTATAAATCTAAGAAGAATGCAAAGAAGAATAAGAAAGTACTAGTTAAGAAATATATAAACAAGAACAAAGCAAAATTAGTTATTAAATCTAAGAAACTTAAACGCAAGAAAAAATTATACGCAAGAGTAAGGGCTAAGAAGATAGACTGCGGACAGGTAGTATTTGGCGCTCTATCTAAACCTAAAAAAGTTAAGATTAAATAACTAAAATAAAGGAATAATAAAGAAAAAGGGACTTTATAATAAAGTCCCTTTTTTATATAATAAATATGGTATGAGTATATTTGAGAGAACGGAATTATTACTTGGAAAAGAGAATATTGAAATACTAAAAAACAAAAGAGTGGCTGTCTTTGGCGTGGGAGGAGTAGGCGGTTTTACTGTGGAGGCGTTAGCAAGATCTGGTGTTGGAACACTTGATTTAATAGACAAAGACACGGTGGATGAGACTAATATTAATAGACAAATTATCGCTCTTCATTCCACTATTGGAAAGCCAAAAGTGGAAGTGGCAAAAGAACGCATACTTGATATAAACCCTGATGTGACAGTAAATACACATCAAGTTTTTTATTTGCCAGACACTGCAGACCAGTTTGATTTTAAAGACTATGATTACGTGGTAGATGCCATAGATACAGTGACTGGAAAACTTCAACTAATAGAGGCAGCAAACAAGGCAAATGTTCCTATTATTAGTTCGATGGGAGCAGGAAACAAACTAGATCCAACTAGTTTTGAAGTGGCAAATATAAGCGAGACTTCTGTGTGTCCTTTGGCGAAGGTGATGAGAAAAGAACTTCGTGACAGAGGCATTGATGACTTAAAAGTAGTTTACTCGAAAGAACAACCTATAAAAGTGGATGCCAAAAGTCCAGGAAGCGTGGCGTTTGTACCAAGTGTGGTTGGGCTTATTATAGCATCCGAAGTAGTAAAAGATTTAATCGGTTAAGGAGAGGGGAAATGTTTAAGAGAATTTTAAGTGTTTTATTAGTTTGTGCGGTGATTTTTGGCTTTGGAATTCCAAATGCAAAAGTGTATGCAAGCAATCATCAAAAAGCAAAGAACTACTCCTATGATGGAGTGGAAGTGCCAGATCAATTTAAAAGACAACAGATGAAAGATATGGAGCTTACTATTCCAACCACAATGGATGGAATTTTAAGCGAGAACGAAGAAGGTCTTGTTTTTTCTGGAAAGAAAAAGAAATTGACTGCAGGCAGAATCACCATAGACAAAGATTTTGATTTTGGCTCAGACTATGTGGGAAGATTTTCATTTGAAGCTACACGTACAGCAGGAAAGCCAATATCTATCATATTCTATATTGATAACAGTGTGGAGCCATTGGCTGAGTTCGAGATTGGACGCGAGGGAAGAATAGATCCTGTAACAGAAAAGGAAAAATGGGAGCAGTCTGCGGTAGTTATGGACAAAGCCGTAACTAGCGGAACTCACAAACTAGCATTTTCATTTGTGACAGACAGCGCAGAGGCTTCAGTTACATTTAAGAGTTTTGAGTTTGTAAAGAATTCTCTTCCGGTAGTAAGCTTTGATATTGATGAAAAAGAGGGCACAGTAGATGAGATGAATACATCAGAACGTCATACAGCAGAGTGCCACGGAAAGATGAATATTAGTGTTCCTAATGGCTATGTGGGTGAGTATTCAGATAATGTCCAGAGTGGAAGCTACGATATGGAATATATTAGAGGTAGAGGAAACTCTACTTGGAGTGCAGATAAGAAACCTTACAAGATTAAGTTAGATAAAAAGTCTGATTTATTTGGAATGGGCGCAAATAAACATTGGGTATTACTTGCTAACATCTATGATAACTCAAAGATGAGAAACAAGATGACTTATGAGCTAGGTGAGAGACTAAATATGCCATATACTCCTAAGAGCGTGCCAGTGGATGTGGTGATGAATGGAGAGTATTACGGAAATTATTATTTGAGCGAGCAGGTTCGACTAGGTGAGAACAGAGTAGACCTTCCAGATCTTACAGAGACAAAAACTGAACTCACTGACGATGAGATAACTGGAGGATATTTGCTAAGTGCAGAGCAAGGAGAAGACGAGAATTGCTTTAATTCAAATAGAAATAGTTCGTTTACGATAGAATCTCCAGCCGCAGAAGATTGGCAAAATACTGAGACTTCCTTTGACGAAGTAAAGGGGTATATACAAGGATATGTAAACAAGTGTGAGGAGGCTATGTATAACGAAGATTACAAAGCTGAAGACGGAACTCCTTACACAGATTTGATAGATGTTGATAGTATGATTAAGTACTATTTGTTCCAGGAATTCTCTCAAAACGGAGATGCTTATGAGAATGGTAGTACATATTTCTATAAAGATAGAAACGGAAAGTTATGTTTCGGACCACTTTGGGACTTTGACTATGTAGCTTGGGCTGGATGCGATTACGAAGAAGAGCCACTATATCAATTCCAGCAGCAGTATGCGGTATGGAATGCTAGAATGCTTCAAAATGATTCTTGCTTTGAAAGTTTAAAGGCATACTATGCCCAGATGAAAGCAGAACTTAATGATATGATAGCTGATGACGGTTATATCGATACTTTATATAATTGCTTGAGAGACTCTATGTATTATGATATCGAGAGAAATGGTTTCTATGAGCATAGGGGTGAAGAGGATGAGCCATACACATACTCATTTGAGAAAGAGCGTCAAAGACTTAAAGATTGGATTAGTGGAAAGATGGCTTACGTAGATGAGAATATTGATGATATTCAGCCAACGCCTTACACCATTACATTCACAGTGGATGATCAGGTTGTAAGTGAACAAAAAGTCCTAAAGGGTGATTCGGTGGAATTGCCTGCAGATCCTGAAAAGCCAGGGTATACATTCCTAGGTTGGTATTACAAAGATTATGAGGGAACAGAGGATGAGTTTAATCCTGATATGGACTTTGACAAGGACATGACTATTTATGCTAAGTTTACTTCGCCAAAGGAAGAGGTGAAAGAGACAGATGTAATTGTTAGAACAGATGATGTTTATGTACCAATTAGTGCATCGGCATATTCTATAAGTTATCAAGTTACTCCATCTAATGCTACATTCCAGGATTGCGAGGTTACATCTTCTAATCCAAATGTAGCGGATGTGGAAGATGTGTATTCTGGAACATTTGTGAACTTGAAAGAAGTGGGAGATACCACTATTACACTTACATCTCACAATGGTATTAAGAAGAGCTTCGTTCTTCATGTTGTGCCAACAGATTATCCGGTAGAACTGGAGGATGTTGAGTTTGAAGATGGCCCTATTAAGTTAAAAGTGGGCGAGTCAAAACTTATTGATTATAAATTAGTACCAACAAATGCTCCATATACTATGGATATAGAGTTTATAATAGGAAGTTTGGATATAGCTGATATGTCAGACAGTGGAATTATTACTGGAAATACTGTCGGTAGGACATTTGTTTTGGCTCAGTATAATGATTCAAGAAAGTTTATTGAGGTAATAGTGGAAGATGATACACCTACACCACCAACACCTCCTACGCCTACAGTTAAGAAAGATGCGCTTACACTTTACGGAGAATTCCTAAAGGCTGATAAGAGTGCAAAGTACTATTCAGTTATTATGCCTACAAATGGTTCTAAGCCACTTTTAGTTGTGACAAATAGTGTTGCTAAGAAAAAATATGCAAAAGCAGCAGCAGTTTACACAGTCCAAAACAATAAAGTAGTGAAAGTTGGAAACATTAAGGGTAAGAAAGGTTACCTAAAAGAAAAGAGTGGAAGCATAGTTGCTAAGTTTAGTAAGAAGAGTGTTGCTTACTACAAAGTTAAGGGTGTATCCTTTACGGGAACTAAGTATACAAAGGCTAAGAAAAAATATTATAGATACAAATTAAACGGCACTAAGTTTACCAAGAAGAAAAAGATTTCTAAGAAGAAAGGCAAGAAATATTTAAAGGCAAAAGGTGCAAAAAGTATTGTATTTACCGCCAAATAGTCTTCAATATATGGTATAATTTTATCTAAATTGAGGTACTTGAAAGGAACGATTATGAAGAGAGTTTTACTTAAATTGAGCGGAGAAGCTTTGGCTGGAGATAAGGGCCAGGGCTTTGACGAAGATACTTGTGTGGCTGTGGCTAAGCAGGTTAAAAAAATCGTAGACAAAGGAGTACAGGTAGCTATAGTGATAGGCGGCGGAAACTTCTGGAGAGGTAGAACATCTAACAAGATTGACAGACCTAAAGCTGATGGAATTGGAATGCTTGCTACTATTATGAACTGTATGTATGTGTCAGAAATTTTCAGAACTGAGGGTATGGGCACAGATGTTTACACACCATTTGCCTGTGGCACTTGGACTAAGTTGTTCTCAAAAGACGCAGCGGTTTCAGATTTAGAGGCTGGAAAGGTGGTATTCTTTGCCGGAGGCACTGGACATCCATACTTCTCCACAGATATGACTATGGTGCTACGTGCTATTGAAATAGAAGCTGATTGCATTTTGGGTGCAAAGGCAGTGGACGGAGTTTACGATTCGGATCCTAATGTGAATTCAGATGCCAAGAAGTACGATGAACTTCCTATTTCTAAAGTGGTGGATGATAGACTTGGAGTTATTGACTTGGCAGCGTCAGTACTTGCTCTTGAAAATAAGATGCCAATGATTCTCTTTGGATTAAATGAGGAGAACAGCATTGAGAGAGTGGTAGCAGGTGAAGATTTAGGTACAAAAATTACAGTTTAAGTAATAGGAAATAGAAATTTAATTGTTGTGAAAAACAGTATCACGGAATAAGTATTATTAACGGAGGAAATGATTATGCAAGAGATACTTGATAAACATGTAGAGAAAATGGAGAAGTCACTTGAGAACTTAAAGGGTGAACTTACACAGATAAGAGCGGGTCGTGCTAACCCACATATTTTGGATGGGATAAAGGTAGATTACTATGGAACACCTACACCTCTAGCACAGGTCGGTAACGTTTCTGTTCCTGAGTCCAGAATTATTGCTATTCAGCCATGGGATGCTTCAATGCTTAAAGAGATTGAGCACGCTATCAATGAAGCTGAGATTGGTATTAACCCAACTAACGACGGTAAGGTTATCAGACTAGTTTTTCCTGAGCTTACAGAGGAGCGCAGAAAAGACTTGGTTAAAGATGTAAAGAAGTTAGGCGAGAATGCTAAGGTAGCTATTAGAAATATCAGACGTGACGGAATGGATCACATCAAGAAGAAGGGTAAAGCAGATGGCGCACCTGAAGATCAAGTGGCTGACTTTGAGGATGATTTACAAAAATCTACAGATAACTATGTTAAGCAAGTGGATGAAACTGTTAAGGCTAAATCAGACGAAATAATGACAGTTTAATTTAATGTTAAACAGAATTTAAGAGGAACTTTGGTTCCTCTGTTTCTGCGTATTGAGATAAATTTTGAAAGGAATACATTGGGTTTTGGCCCAAGGTAAATACTATGGCTAAGAAATATGATTTGAGTGGTCTAAAAGTTCCAGAGCATGTCGCTATTATCTTGGATGGTAATGGCAGATGGGCGAAGAAACATCACGTTCCAAAGAATGTTGGACACTCTAAAGGTTCAGACAATGTGGAGAAGATAGTAGAAGCTGCCTATGATATGGGAATTAAGTATATTACTGTATACGCTTTTTCCACTGAAAATTGGAACCGTTCAGAAAAAGAAGTTAATACACTTATGAAATTGCTTCGTGATTACTTGAAGCAATGTCTTAAAAAATCAAAAGATAATAATATGCGTTGTCTAGTAATTGGAGATAAGACTAGGCTAGACCAGGATATTCAAGATAGCATAGAAGAACTAGAAGAGTTTTCTAAGGATTTTGATGGTATCACATTTATTATCGCTCTTAACTATGGTAGTAGGGACGAGATTAGACGTGCGGTGCAAAGCATAGCAAAAGATTGTGCAGATGGAAAGATGGAGGCTTCAGATATAAGTGAAGATACCATCAGTAGTTACTTAGATACAAAAGGAATTCCAGACCCAGATCTTTTGATTAGAACTAGCGGAGAGATTAGACTTTCCAACTTCCTTATGTGGCAGTCAGCTTACACGGAGTATGTTTTTACAGATGTGTTATGGCCAGACTTTAAGCCGAAGCATTTGATATCAGCCATTGAGGAATATAGCAGAAGAGATAGAAGATACGGCGGAAGAAACGAAGATGGCGAATAATTATTAGTGACGTGAGGGAAATATATTAAGAGAGGTTATTATGGGAATATCAAATTTTGCAAATAAATCATTTGTAACAAGAACACTTAGTGGAATAGTGATGGTTGCACTATTGGCAGTAGGCTTGACAGTAGGTGGCGAATATTGGGGAGGAAGATGGTTGTTCTTCGCCAATATGATTATTTCTCTTATAGCAGTGTATGAGCTATATAAGTCATTTGATATGCAAAAGACATTGATGGGATTCACAGGTTATGTGGCACTCATCGCATATTATGCGCTTATTTACTTTGACCAGTACAAAGTGAGAATCCTTGGAAATACCATCCACGGCAAAAGATTTATGATGATTTTTATGGTAATGTTTCTAATTATTTTGTTTGCAGAGTATGTTTTCCTATATCCAGAGTACAACGCAAAGCAAGTGGCAGTAGTGTTTATGTGTATGGTTTATGCAGGTGTTATGCTTTCATATCTTTATATCACAAGAATGGAGTATAACGGTTTGTATTCTGTCTGGCTAATATTTATTGCAAGCTGGGGCTGCGATACTTGCGCATACCTAGCAGGCGTGGCATTTGGTAAACACAAAATGGCTCCAGTACTTAGCCCAAAGAAATCAGTGGAAGGTGCTATAGGCGGCATTTTAGGTGCAGCATTATTAGGTGGCATTTATGCATACATCTTCCAAGACAAAATTGACAAGATTCCAAATCCAGTTTTAGTGTTTGCTGTTATATGTGCAGTGGCAGGGCTAGTTTCAATGACCGGCGACTTGGTAGCTTCAGCTATCAAGCGAAACAACAACATCAAAGATTACGGAAAAATAATCCCAGGTCATGGCGGAATTATGGATAGATTTGACAGCGTAATTTATGTGGCACCAGTTATATGGTTGCTCGTTTATATAATGACAGGAATGAGTTTAGATTAAGGAATAATTATGAAAAACATTTCGGTACTTGGCTCAACAGGTTCCATTGGAACACAGACTTTAGAGATAGTTAGAGCCAATGATGATTTGAGGGTGGTAGCTTTGGCTGCCGGTTCTAATATTATTAAACTTGAGGAGCAAATTCGTGAATTTGCCCCTTTGTTAGTATGTGTGTTTGAGAGCGAAGCGGCCAAGGAATTGGAAACAAAAGTTTCTGATCTAGATGTTAAAGTGGTATCAGGAATGGAAGGTTTGATAGAAGCAGCTACTATAGATGAAGCCGAGATAGTAGTGACAGCATTTGTCGGAATGATTGGCATTAAGCCAACATTAGAAGCTATAAAGGCTAAAAAGGACATTGCGCTAGCAAACAAAGAAACTTTGGTTACCGCAGGGCATTTGGTGATGCCTTTGGCTGAGGAAAATAATGTAAAAATTCTTCCTGTAGATTCTGAGCACAGCGCTATATTCCAGAGCTTACAGGGAAATGAGATGAATAAAATTGATAAGATCCTTTTAACTGCATCTGGTGGTCCTTTTAGAGGATGGACTGTGGATCAGATGAAGGATATCAAGGTGGAAGATGCACTCAAACACCCTAATTGGGCAATGGGTCAAAAAATAACCATTGATTCTAGTACAATGGCTAACAAAGGATTAGAAGTGATAGAAGCAAAGTGGCTATTTGGCGTAGGCTTAGATGATATTCAAGTAGTTATTCAGCCACAAAGTCTTATTCATTCAATGGTTCAATACGAAGATGGCGGCATTATTGCACAGCTTGGCACACCAGATATGAAACTTCCAATCCAGTATGCTCTATATTATCCAGAGAGAAAATATCTTGCTGGCGATAGAGTGGATTTCGAGCAGATTAGTGAAATCAGCTTCGAAAAACCGGACCTTGATAATTTCAAAAGCCTAAGATTGGCATATCAAGCAGTTAAGAGAAGTGATGAGAAAGCTAAAGATGATCCTTTCTTTGGCGATTCCATGCCTACTGTCTTGAACGCAGCAAACGAAAAGGCAGTTGCTATGTTTTTGAATCGCGAGATTGGATATTTAGATATAGCAGATACTATTGAGTACTGTATGGAGAGACACGAAGTAATTGACAACCCAACTTTTGAACAGATACTAGAAGTTGAAAAGTGGGTCTATGAGATGATAGAGGAGAAGTATAAGTAATGCAGACATTTATAGGCATAATTATTGCAATTTTAATATTCGGATTGCTCGTTTTGATTCACGAGTTCGGACACTTTATTTTCGCAAAAAAATTTGGTGTTACAGTTAATGAGTTTTCAATAGGAATGGGTCCAAGAATTTTCAGTCGTGTGGCGAAGAGTGGGACTAGATATTCTATCAAAGTGCTACCTATCGGTGGGTCTTGTGCTATGTTGGGCGAAGACGAAGACAATATGGAAGAAGGTTCATTCAATTCAAAGCCAAGATGGCAGAGATTTTTAATTGTATTTGCAGGACCGCTCTTTAACTTTTTGCTAGCGTTTGTTTTGTCTTTGATTGTGATTGGATTTGCTGGAACAGATCCATCTACAGTTACGTATGTGGAAGGTGAAAAACCAAGCGTGGTCGCACAGTCAAAGGGCAAAGACAAATCAGTTGAAGAAAAGATGAAACAGCAAGCTGCTGCAAACGCAGTTCCACAAACACAGTCAAACGCATATAAAGCGGGCTTAAGAAGTGGTGATAAGATTACAAAGTATAACGGCGCATGGATTTCTATTGGTAGAGAATTATATGTAGAAGAATATACTAGCCCTATAGACAAAGATCCAATTACTTTGACGTACGAGCGAAAAGGCAAGAAACACACTATCTCTTACAAGCCTGACAAAGTAAACAAATATTTGCTTGGTATCAGTTATAGCTCAGGAGCTAATGCGCCAGTTATCAGCCAGGTGACAAAAGATTCTGCTATGGACAAAGCGGGTGTGCTGGCTAATGACGAAGTGGAAAAGATTAATGGAACACCTATTTCATCCGGTGAAGAAATAAATAAATATTTAGAGGAGCATCCACTAGATGGAAGTAAAGTAACTTTTCAGTTGAAGCGAGGAAAGAAAACTTTCACAGCGAAGGTTAAACCAGTTAAGCAAGATGTTTATTCATCGGGCTTCAGATACAACTTGGCAAGAGAGCGTCAGGGATTCTTTGGAACAATAAAGTACAGTTTGGTTGAAATGAGATACGAAATATTTACTGTTCTTAAGAGTTTGAAGATGCTAGTAACTGGTGGAGTTTCAGCCAATGAAGTTTCTGGTCCAGTTGGAATAGTAAGTGTGATTGGAGATACCTATAAGGAAAACTCACAACACGGTTTTGGAATTACATTACTTGCACTTCTAAACTTAGCAATAATGCTTAGTGCAAACCTTGGTGTAATGAATTTACTCCCTATCCCAGCATTGGACGGTGGAAGATTATTAATCTATATTATTGAGGTAATTACTAGAAAACAGATTCCGAAAGATAAAGAGGGAATGATACACTTTATCGGATTTATAATACTTATGGCACTAATGATATTCTTAGTATTTAATGATGTTAGGAAACTCATAATGTAGCACGGCGAAAGTGAGTTATATATGTTTAGAGATAATACAAAAGAAGTAAAGATTGGCAACAAAGTAATAGGCGCGGGAAACCCTATTATGATTCAGTCTATGACTAACACAAAGACTGAAGATGTGGAATCCACTGTAGCTCAAATAAAAGAACTAGAGGCAGCTGGCTGCGATATTATTCGCTGCGCTGTTCCTACTATGGAAGCGGCAAAAGCCCTTAGTAAAATTAAAGAGCAGATTAGTATTCCGCTTGTTGCAGACATTCACTTTGACTATAAGTTAGCGATTGTCGCCATGGAAAATGGCGCCGACAAAATTCGTATTAACCCTGGAAATATTGGGTCGATTGAAAATGTTAAAGCAGTGGTAGATGTAGCAAAGAGTAAGAATATCCCTATTCGTGTGGGCGTAAATTCTGGATCTTTGGAGAAGCCTATCCTAGAAAAGTACGGTCAAGTAACAGCTGAAGGAATAGTGGAAAGCGCCCTAGATAAGGTTAAGGTAATAGAAGACTTAGGATATGATAACCTAGTCATCAGTATAAAATCATCAGACGTAATGATGTGTGTGAAAGCTCACGAGCTTATCGCCAAAGAAACTGATCATCCACTTCATGTTGGAATTACAGAGTCAGGAACCATTACATCAGGAAACATCAAATCATCTATCGGACTTGGTCTTATTCTAAACCAGGGCATTGGTGATACTATACGCGTGTCTCTTACAGGAGACCCACTAGAAGAAATCAAGAGTGCGAAGCTTATTTTAAAGACTCTAGGTCTTCGAGACGGTGGCATTAGTGTGGTATCTTGCCCTACATGTGGAAGAACAGAGATTGATTTGATAGGTTTAGCTAACAAAGTGGAAAATATGGTCACTAAATATGACAATCTTAATATAAAAGTGGCAGTGATGGGCTGCGTGGTGAATGGACCTGGAGAAGCCAGAGAAGCTGACATAGGAATAGCCGGAGGCAAAGGAGAAGGACTACTTATAAAGAAGGGCGAAATTATTAGGAAGGTTCCGGAGGAGGAACTTGTAAACATATTAGAAGAAGAGCTAAAAAACTGGAGAGGATAAAAACTTTGAAAGAACTAATCTATCAAGGTGCTTTCCAGTAGATTAGTAAGGCGAGGAAAAATGAAAAAGTTTTTTGATGTATTTCAGAATTTAAAATTAAAAGACGATATAAAAGCTCTCTTTGAAGATGTTACTGTAATCAAAATTACAACAAACAGAGATCATACAAAGATGAGAGTATATATCGAAAGTAGCAGACTTATTGAAAAGTCTGCTATTTATGATGTAAAAAAAGCAATAGAGCAAAGTCTTATGACTGGCAAACATATGGAAGTTCAAATTATTGAAAAGTATAACCTATCTAGCCAGTACACAAGAGAATATTTGCTTGATGAGTACAAAGAAAGTTTGTCTCTAGAGTTTAGTGAAATCAGTCACTCATTTGGTGTGACATTTAAGAAAGCTCCAATGCACTTTAATGACGATGTCTTAGAGATTAGTTTTATCAAAAATATTGTTTCTGAATCTCAGGTAAATGAGATGAAAGAAAGACTGATGTCAATCTTTGAAGAACGCTTTGGGATGCCTATAGAAGTGGAAGTGTTCATGAAGGAATCTGAGGGAAAAAGATTTGAGGAACACAACAAAAAGAAAATTGAAAATGAAGTACAGGCTATTATGAAGAAGAGTCAGAAGGAGCCTGAAAAGAAAGAGACTGAGATAGATGAAGACGGAAATGAAATAGTGGTCAAAAAAGTAACTAAGGCTTCAGCTGAAGATAAAGATGGTGTAGTGTACGGCAAAGACTTTGATGTGGATGACGATAACAACAAGAGAATCATCAGTGATCTTAAAGATGTGTATGAAGGCACTGGTCGTGTTATTTGCAAAGGACAAATCTTCGGAATAGATTCTAACGAAACTAGGACAGGTAAGTTTATCGTTAAGATGGACATTACTGATTTTACCGACAGTATTACTGTTAAAATATTCCTACCTAATGAAGCCGTAAAGGATGATTTCTTATCTATCGTGAAAGAAGGCACATTCATTCAGGTGCTAGGTAGTGCTTTATATGATGACTTTGACGGCGAAGTAGAGATTACAAGAGTGGGTGGAATCAAAGTGATTCCTGGTTTTGCAAAATCTGTGCGTGAAGATAACGCAGTGGAAAAGAGAGTGGAACTTCACTGCCATACAAAGATGAGTGATATGGATGCTGTTACGGATCCTGGAGATTTGGTTCAAAGGGCTTATGACTGGGGGCATAAGGCTATTGCTATTACTGATCACGGTGTGGTTTTAGGGTTCCCTGATGCACATCATCAATTTGAGAAGATAAAGTCAGATTGTGAGAAAGAAAAAATAGATTGTGACTTCAAAGTTATTTACGGTGTGGAAGCATACTTGGTGGATGACATTAAGGGTATGATTGTAAATCCTAAAGGTCAGACGTTTGACTCAGAATTTGTGGTCTTTGACTTAGAGACCACTGGTTTTAGCGCAGCGCAGGATAAGATTATTGAGATAGGCGCTGTAAAGATTAAGAATGGAGAAGTGGTTGATAGATTTTCCACATTTGTAAATCCGGAAAGACCAATTCCATTTAGAATTGAGGATTTGACCGGTATCAATGACGTGATGGTTAAGGATTCGCCAAAAATAGAGGAAGTTTTGCCTCAGTTTATGGATTTTTGTAAAGACTCGATTATGGTTGCACACAATGCAGATTTTGATATGAGTTTTATAGAGGCGAACTGCAGACGTATGGATATTCCATGCGAGTTTACAGTGATTGATACAGTGGGACTTTCAAGATTCCTAGTAACAGGACTTGGCAGATACAAGCTTGATACAGTGGCAAAGGCTTTGGGTGTTCCACTTGGAAATCACCATAGAGCAGTGGATGATGCCGAGTGTACCGCGCACATCTTCCAAAAACTATGTTCGAGAATGGAAGAACAAGGAATTACAAATCTAGATGAAGCAAACGAAAAAGGTATTGAGTCAGATGAGTTTAAGAGTAAACTTCCATCGAACCATGCCATAATTTTAGTTAAGAATTTAGTTGGATTGAAAAACCTTTATAAGCTTATTTCAATTTCACATATCGAGACATTTGCTAACAAGCGCCCTCGCATTATGAAGAGCGACTACTTGCGATTAAATGAAGGTTTGATTATTGGTAGTGCGTGTGAGGCTGGTGAACTATACCAGGCTATCCTTCGCGATAAGCCAACACAGGAAATTGCTAGAATAGCAGACTTTTATGATTACTTTGAAATTCAACCAATTGGAAACAATGAGTTTATGGTAAAAACTGGAAACTCTGAGGTAGATGACAAGAAGAAATTTTTAGTTGATTCCAGAAAAGATCTAGAAGAGATAAATAGAAAGATTTATAAACTCGGACATAAAGTGGGCAAAATGACAGTGGCTACTTGTGACGTGCATTTTATGGACCCTGAAGATGAATTATATAGAAGAATTATTCAGTATGGTAATGGTTATTCGGATGCAGATGAACAGCCGCCTATCTATTATAGAACTACTGAGGAGATGCTTGACGAGTTTGAGTACCTGGGCTCAGAAGTGGCAGAGGAAGTAGTAATAACAAACACTAATAAGATTGCTGACATGATTGAAACTATTTCACCTATTTACCCAGACAAATGTCCACCAGTGTTAGATAATTCTGAAGAGAATCTGCGTAATATGTGTTATGAAAAAGCACACGAAATGTATGGTGATAAACTTCCAAAGATAGTGGAAGAGAGATTAGAAACTGAGCTTAACTCTATTATTGGTAATGGATATGCCGTAATGTACATAATGGCGCAAAAGTTAGTTACTAAATCCTTAGAAGATGGATACCTGGTAGGATCGCGAGGTTCGGTTGGGTCTTCTTTTGCGGCCACTATGTCTAGTATCACAGAGTGTAATCCTTTGGTTCCACATTATTATTGTGAGCATTGTCGCACATCAGTTTTCGAAAATGAATATTCATCTTCAGGCGATGTGGAGGAAGAAAAGATAGAAGAATTACAAGGTCATATTGTTGAAATCCGCCGCAATGGTGGTGTGGGATTTGACTTGCCGGATGGTATTTGTCCTCACTGTGGTGAGAAGATGAAGAAGGACGGACTTGAAATTCCGTTTGAAACGTTCCTTGGCTTTGGCGGAAACAAAGAGCCTGATATCGACCTTAACTTTTCTGGCGATTATCAGGCAAGAGCTCACGCATACACTGAAGAGATGTTCGGCAAAGGAAATACATTTAGAGCGGGAACTATTTCTGGCGTGGCTGAAAAGACTGCTTTTGGTTACGTTAAGCATTACTATGAAGAACACAACGAACTTAAACGAAAAGCAGAGATAGAGAGAATTAAAAATAGAATAACGGGTGTACGTAAAACTACTGGACAGCATCCAGGTGGTATTGTTATAGTTCCTCGCGACAAAGAAATTTACGATTTCACACCTATCCAAAAACCTGCTAACGATATGAACACGGATACTATCACCACACACTTTGAGTACCATGCTATCGATAGTAACTTGCTAAAACTTGATGAGCTAGGACACGACGATCCAACTATGATTCGTCGTCTGGAAAAATATACAGACACAGACGTACGTAAAGACGTACCTTTTGACGATCCAAAGGTTATGTCATTATTTGAGAGTCCAAAGGTGCTTGGAATTAGTCCGAGCGATATTGATGGATGCCCAACCGGTAGTTTGGGACTTCCAGAGTTAGGTACAGACTTTGTTATCCAGATGATTGTAGATACAAAACCTACTAAGTTTGCTGATTTGGTACGTTTGGCAGGGCTATCGCACGGCACTAATGTTTGGCTTGGAAACGCACAACTTCTAATCAAAGATGGAAGATGTACTATTTCGTCTGCTATCTGTACGCGTGATGACATTATGGTTTATTTGATGGACAAAGGAATTGATCCACAAATTAGTTTTGAAATAATGGAGCATGTTCGTAAAGGAAAAGGATTACTTACTTATCTTAGGGATGGAAAAGATATAGATGAAGAACAAATAATGCGAGACAACAATGTTCCGGATTGGTACATTTGGTCCTGTAAGAAGATTTCGTATATGTTCCCTAAAGCTCATGCTGCAGCATACATTATGATGGCGCTTCGTGTAGCTTGGTACAAGGTTTACCATCCACTCGCATACTATGCAGCGTTCTTTGGCATACGTGCAAAACAGTTCAACTATGAAACAATGTGCATGGGTCCACAGAAGTTAGAGATGGAGTACCATGAAGTTAAAAATAGAATTAACAATCATACATCTCTTCCAAAAGATGATGCTACATACTCAGATATGAGAATAGTGCAAGAGATGTACGCGAGAGGCTTCGAATTTATGCCGATAGACATCTACAAAGCAAAAGCTCACGACTTCCAAATCTTTGACGGAAAGATAATGCCATCACTTGATAGTATTGAAGGTATGGGAGACAAAGCTGCTGAGCAGTTAGAAGAAGTAATCTCACAGATGGATGGCCCATTTGAATCTAAAAAAGAGATGATAGAAAAATGTGGTTTGAACAAAACTGTAATGGAAACAATGACTAAATTAGGATTGCTTGATGGAATGAAAGAAGATAGCCAGTTGAGTATATTTGATTTATAATAATATTTTCAAACGGAGGTTTTGATATGGAATTAATAAATATTTTAAAGAAAAGAAAAAGTATTAGAAAATATTCAGATGAGCAAATACCACAAGAAACATTAGATAAAATAATAGAAGCAGGAAAACTTGCACCAAGCGGTCGTAACAAAAAGCCTGTACGCTTTATATTAGTTAGGGACAAAGAAACACTAGAGTATCTTTCAAACACAAGAAGCCACGGCTCACAAATACTAGCGGGGGCTAATGCGGCCATAGTGGTAGTGGGTGATAGTGAATTATCAGACACTTGGATAGAAGATTGTTCAATAGCAATGATGATTATGCAACTAAGAGCTACAGAACTTGGTGTTGGGAATTGCTGGGTTCAAGTAAGAGGAAGATATCTTGATGAGACAGGTGAACTAACGGCAGATCTTATAAAGTCTAAACTTAATTTAGAAGATAAATATTCAGTTGAATGTATGTTATCACTAGGTATGCCAGCAGAAGATTGGCGTGAATAAATAAAAAAAGCACTCCGTTTGGAGTGCTTTTTACAGCTCGTACGAGAATTGAACTCGTGATTCCGCCTTGAGAGGGCGGCGTCTTAACCACTTGACCAACGAGCCAAGACCAAGACTTATTATAACAATAATCTATGAATTTGCAATAGTTTTTTGTAAGTGTTAAAGTAGAAACAGTTATGGAGTGGATTAGAAATAAAACAGTTTTAATAACGGGAGCATCATCTGGTATAGGTAGAGCTTTAACAGAGAAACTTGTTAGATACTATGGTTGTCGAGTGATTGGAATCGGACAGTCAGAGGAGAAACTACACTATGTAAAAACGAACCTCACCTATATGACAGATTTCTTTGAGTACAGAGCTTTTGATGTGAGCCAGGAAGAAAATTGGGATGTTTTAGCGATGGAGCTAAAGGAAGAGGGTAGAAAGATTGACATCCTTATTAATAATGTAGGAACACTCCCAATGCTTCAAAGAATTACAAACTACAAAGAAGATGTAATTCGTGAAACTTTCGATGTAAACTATTATTCATATAGATATGCTGTAAATGCACTTCTACCTATTTTAAGGGAATCCAGTATGCCAGGTATTGTAAATATTATCAGTGCAGATGCTTTAGTTCCTTTGCTTGGGACTTCTGCACATTCAGAGAGCCAGGCAGCGCTTTTGTCCTATTCAAAGAGCTTGGTAGCTGAACTTGGTCGTGAAATGTATGTTGGATATATGATTCCGGGATTTGTTGATACTGAGTATTTTAGAAATCAACATAAAACTATTGATAAAAAACTACAGAATAAGATTAAATTAAGCCCTGAAAAGGCAGCAGAAAAAATTACTAAAAAGATATTGAAGCAAAAAGTAAGAGGATTAATAGGAAGAGATGCCAAAATAATGGATAAATTCGCAAGACTCTTCCCAGCATTGAGTGTTAAATGGTATGAGATTAGGATTAAACACTCGAAGACTAAACTGTTTGAGAACGTCAAATAAACCTTGACATTACGCATATATACTTATATAATGCCTATTGGAAACAGAATACTAGAAAAGCAGAAAGCAGTCCGAAAGGGCCGCTTTTTTCTATGAATTAGGAGGACAAATGTCTAAACGTAAAAGTATAGAGGCAAAGACCGAAGAATTAGTTATGCCCCTTATAGATGAAAAAGACTTTGAGTTAGTAGACACAGAGTTCGTCAAAGAAGGAAATAGTTACTATTTAAGGGTGTTTGTGGACAAACCAGGTGGTATTACGATTGATGATTTAGAGTCAATTTCTAGGCCACTTAGCGACAAACTTGATGAAAAAGATTTTATCGATGAACAGTATATCTTAGAAGTCAGTTCGCCAGGACTTGGCAGACCGATGAAAAAGGATAGGGATTTTGATAGAAACTTAGAAAAAGTTTGCGAAATTCATTTATACAAGGCTATAGATGGCGAGAAAGAGATAGTAGGACTTTTAAAGTCTTATGATAAAGAAACTATTACCATTGAAATAGAAGAAGGTAATGAAATAAAAATAGACAGAGCAGATGTTTCTCTAGCTAGAGAATATATCGAATTTTAGGAGGATATTAGAAAAATGGCAAATGAATTTATGAAAATTATTGAGACATTATCAAAGGAAAAGGGCATTGATAAGGATGTTCTATTTGACGTGATTGAGACTAACTTGCAAGTTGCTTACAAGAACAACTTTAAGAAAGAGGAAAACTCACACGTAGTGATCGATAGAGAGACTGGTGAGTATCACGTTTACTCAGTGAAGGAAGTAGTGGAAGAGAGCATGGATGACATCTCAGAGATTAATCTTGAAGATGCTAAGTTAATCAATCCTGATGCTAAATTAGGCGATACTGTAGAAGTGGAGGTAGATTCTAAAGACTTCGGACGTATTGCTATTTCAAGTGCAAAGAACGGTATCCTTCAGAAACTTAAAGAAGAAGAGAGAAAGAGCGTCTTTGACAAATACTCTGACAAGAAAGGCCAGCTTATCACTGGTATTGTTCAGAGAATCAATGGAAGAACAATCAATATCAGTTTAGACAATGCAGACACTATTCTTACAGATAAAGAACAGGCCCCTGGTGAACACTTCAGACCACACGATAGAATTAAACTATATGTGGTTGATGTTAAGAATGAAAAACGTGGTCCTAGAATCATCGTTTCTAGAAAACATGCAGAATTAGTTAGAAAGTTATTTGAATTAGAAGTTTCAGAAATAGCAGATGGAACAGTTGAAATTAAGGGCGTGGCTCGTGAAGCTGGCTCACGTTCAAAGATTTCAGTTTACTCACATAACGAAGATGTGGATGCAGTAGGTGCATGTGTAGGTGTTAATGGTGAGAGAGTTAACGCCGTAGTGGATGAACTTCAAAACGAAAAGATCGATATTGTTACATGGTCTAACAACCCTGCCATCTTGATTGAAAATGCGCTTAGCCCTTCAAAGGTTATAGACGTTTTGGCTGATCCAGAAAATAAAGAAGCCACAGTAATCGTTCCAGATTCACAGTTGTCACTTGCAATCGGTAAAGAAGGTCAAAACGCTCGTCTTGCCGCTAAACTTACTGATTATAAGATAGACATCAAGAGCGAGGCTCAGGCTAAGGAAGAAGGAATTCAGTATGTATTTGATGAGGATGACTTCTACGATGATGAGTACTATGATGGCGAGTATGATGACGAGTACGATGATGAGTATGATATGGAATATGAGGACGAGTACGATGAGGAAGAAGAGTACGACGCAGAGTATGATGATGAAGTAGAAGAGACTGACGAAAAGGATGAAGATAAAAAAGAAGAAACTGACGAAAAGGACGAAGACGCAAAAGAGGAGGAATAAAATATGGCAAAAATGAGAGTTCATGAAGTTGCCAAAGAATTGGACATTAAGAGTAAAGATGTGGTGGAATTCCTCGCTGGAGAAGGCGTCGAAGTCAAAGCTCAAAGTTCAATTGAAGACGACAACATAGAAAAAATTAGAAAGCATTTTGGCGAAGCCACTGAAAAGAAGGCAGATCCAAAGGAAGAAAAACCTGAAGAAAAGAAAGAAGAATCTTCAGATGACAAAAAAGAAGAAGAAAAGAAACCACGTGTAATTATTACAAGTCGTGGTATGTTAAAGACAGGCGAAGGTTCAAAGGACGGCAAGAAAAAGCGCAAACACAAAAGTTCAGGTGAGCACAAGCATCACGGTGAACACAAGAAGCGCAAGAAAAAATCAAGTTCTTCTGAATCTGAAGGTACAACAAAGAGTAGAAGGAAGAAAAAGTCTACCGACGAAGCGGCAGCAAAAGCCAAAGAGACTGAGAAGAAGGCCACTGAAGCTTTAGAGGAGAAGAAGGAAGAAAAACCTGCTAAGCCAAAGAAAAAGGGCAGAAAGATAACAGGTCCTGTTTCTGATGGAAAGAAAGGCGGTGTTGTAAAGAAAGCTGTTTCAACGAAAGATGATGAAAAGCCTTCAAAAAGTAGAAAACATCGTCCTGAGAAGATGGAGGTGCGTAAAGACGATGCTCCAGCCAAAGGCAAAGGCAGAAAGAAAAATAACAAGAGAAGAGATAATAGAAATTCAGATAGAAGATTTGAGGATGGCCCAAGTGGCAGAAAGGCACGCGACTTCTCAAAACAGAAACTTACAAAGCCTAAGAAAAAAGAAGAGAAGCGTGAAGAAATCAAAGTTATTGAAGTGCCAGACATTATTACTATTGGTGAACTAGCCGAGAGAATGAAGATGACTTCATCAGATGTCATTAAGAAGTTGTTCTTAGAAGGTAAGATGGTGACAGTTAACACTGAACTTACTTTTGAGGATGCAGAAGAGATTGCTATTGGCTACGATATCATCTGCGAAAAAGAAGAAAAAGTAGACATCATAGAAGAATTATTGAAGGAAGACGAGGAGAACGAGTCAGATATGGAAAAACGTCCTCCAGTTGTCTGCGTTATGGGTCACGTTGACCACGGTAAAACATCACTTCTTGATGCTATTAGAGAGACAAACGTGATAGAGGGCGAAGCTGGTGGTATCACACAGCACATCGGTGCTTCTGTAGTTGAAATCAACGGAAGAAAAATCACATTCCTTGATACTCCAGGACACGAGGCGTTTACTTCTATGCGTATGCGTGGTGCGCAGTCTACAGATATCGCTATTCTAGTGGTAGCTGCTGATGACGGTGTTATGCCACAGACTATTGAGGCTATTAACCATGCTAGAGCAGCTGGAATTGAAATTATTGTTGCTATTAACAAAATTGATAAACCAGGTGCAGATATAAACAGAGTTATGCAGGGTCTATCTGAGCATGAACTTCTTTCAACTGAGTGGGGTGGTAATGTGGAGATGGTTCCAGTATCAGCTAAGTCTAAACAAGGTATTGATGACTTATTAGAAATGGTGCTTCTTCAGGCAGATGTGCTTGAACTTAAGGCTAATCCTAACCGTGAGGCCAGAGGTATCATAGTAGAGGCTAAGTTAGATAAAGGTAAGGGACCTGTTGCCACAGCTCTTATCCAGAAAGGTACACTTAAGATTGGTGACCACGTGGCTGCCGGTGCTACACATGGTAAAGTACGTGCTATGGCAGATCACAGAGGTAAGCCTATCAAGAAAGCTGGCCCATCTACACCAGTTGAGATTCTTGGTCTTAACGGTGTGCCAAATGCTGGTGAAGTATTTGTTTCTACAAAGACTTCGGCCGAGGCAAAGGACTTTGCGGCTACATTCGTAGAGGACAGCAAGCAGAAGATGCTTGAAAAGAATAAATTTAGAATTACACTTGAAGATCTTAACTCACAGATTGAAGCTGGAGAACTTAAAGAACTTAACCTTATTGTTAAGGCCGACGTTCAAGGTTCAGTGGAAGCTGTTAAGCAGAGTTTGACTAAGCTTTCAAACGATGAGGTAGAAGTTAAGGTTATCCACGACGGCGCTGGTAACATTTCAGAGTCAGACGTTATCCTTGCTTCTGCGTCAAACGCAGTAATCATCGGTTTCAACGTAAAAGCTGATTCGCTAGCTGAAGAAACTGCTCGTAATGAAAAGGTTGATATCAGACTATACGATGTAATCTATAATGCTATTGATGATATCGAGAGAGCTATGAAGGGACTTCTTGCTCCTGTATACGAAGAGAGTATTATTGGACACGCAGAGGTTCGTCAAATATTTAAGGCTTCAGGTGTTGGTAATATCGCTGGTTCATATGTGGAAGATGGTTGGATCGAGAGAGGATGTAAAGTTAGAATCACTCGTGAAGGCGAGCAGATATTTGAAGGTGACTTGGCTTCACTAAAACGTTTCAAGGACGATGCTAAGGAAGTGAAAGCAGGCTTCGAGTGTGGTCTTGTGTTTGAAGACTTTGACGATGTACAAGAAGGCGATATGGTAGAAGCATATGTAATGCATGAGGTTGCTAGACAATAAACTTTGGCGGGCCAAGTGGCTCGCTAATAGTTTTATGAGGAAACAATAATGAAAAAAGGTAGTATTAAAAACAACCGAATAAATATGGAAGTTCAAAGAGAACTTGGCGTTATCATTCGTGAACTTAAAGACCCAAGAATTGCTATGATGACTACTGTAGTGGCAGTGGAAGTAGCCACTGACCTAAAGACTGCAAAAGTTTTTATTAGTGTGCTTGGTGATGATAAGACTAAGGAAGATACTATGGAAGGCCTAAGGAGTGCTAAAGGTTTTATTAGAAAAGAACTTGCGCATACTATCAATCTTCGAAACACTCCAGAATTAGAGTTCGTGTATGATGAATCAATCGAGTATGGAATGAAACTTTCAAAGATGATTGATGATTTGCACGTAGAATCAGATGATGAGTCAGACATAGAGGAGGCTCAAAATGATGAAGATTAATGATATTATTGGGGATGCTACAAAGATTGGTATAGCAGGGCACATCAGACCAGATGGAGATGCTATAGGTTCTTGTATGTCTCTTTATAATTATTTAAAGAAGAATAGACCAGACTTGGATGTAAGAGTTCACTTGGAATATGTCGATTCAAAGTATGGAATCATTGAAAATATTGATGAAGTAGACACTGGTGATTTTGACGGTACAGAGTATGACTTATTTATCGCTCTCGATACTGCATCAGAAGATAGACTGGGCAAGAACATCGAGTACTTTGAAAAGGCAAAGAGGACATTTTGCATAGATCATCACAAGAGTAATGAAGGCTACGCAGACGAAAACATAGTGGTAGCAGACGCTAGTTCTGCGTGTGAAGTATTATTTGACACTTTAGATGTAGATCTTTTTGACGCAGGCATTGCTGCACCAATGTATATGGGTATAGCATCTGATTCGGGCGTGTTTAGATTTCAAAATACAAAACCTAAAACACTTCGCATTGCTGCAAAGATGATGGAGTTTGGAATCAACCACAATGAGATTTTGGAAGAGACTTTTTATAAGAAGTCTTACAACCAAATGATGATTACTGCCAAGATTCAGACTAACACAGTTGTAACTATGGATGGCCAAGTAATCTACGGTTATTGCACAAGTGAGTTGATGGAAAAATATGGTTTAACTACTAACGACTTAGATGCAGTTATCGCATCTATTAGAAATGTGTCGGGCGTGGAAGTGGCTATGTTTGCATATCAGCTAGAAGATAATAAATACAAGGTGAGCCTTCGCTCAAAAGATAGAGTAGACGTAAGTAAGATTGCGGTTACCTTTGGCGGTGGCGGACACAAAAGAGCTGCCGGATTTGATATAGAGGGCGACAAAGACTCTGTCATTGAAAAAGTTTTGGCAGAAATAGAAAAAGAGTTTTAAATGTTAAATGGAGTTATTAACGTATACAAAGAGCCAGGTTTCACATCGCACGATGTGGTGGCGAAGTTGCGTGGAATATTAAAAGAAAAAAAGATTGGACATATGGGCACACTTGACCCAAACGCAGTGGGAGTACTCCCCGTTTGCATAGGAAAAGCAACAAAGCTTTGCGACGTTTTATCTGAAAAAGATAAGACATACAGCGCAACGCTTCTTCTTGGGACAGAAACCAATACTCAGGACATATTTGGTAAAATTGTTAAAAAGGCAACTGAAGGAGAGATTGATGCTTTGGACGAGGAGCTAGTTATTAAAACTATCAAAGGATATATTGGTGACTACGAACAGATCCCACCTATGTTTAGCGCAATCAAAATCAAAGGACAAAAGCTTTACGATTTAGCTAGACGAGGAGAGGAAGTGGAACGCCCAACCAGACAATGTAAGATTATTGATATAACAATAAAGGGTATCGAATTTCCGAGAGTTTTTATCGATGTCACTTGTTCTAAGGGTACATACATTAGAACCTTATGTCACGATATAGGACAAGATTTAGGTGTAGGTGGATGTATGGAAAAGCTTACTCGTACTAGGGTTGATAGATTCAAAGTGGAAGATTCTGTGAAACTAGAAGACATTGAACAGGCAAGAGATGAAGGAAGACTAGATGATTTGATTTTGCCGATAGATCAAGTGCTGGATAATTATTCTAAATGCGTGGTTTCAGACGAAGCAGAAAAACTCGTTATGAATGGAAACATTTTCACATCTGGCGATACTAAGTTTAAGATGAATCACGAAGATGGACAAGTCGTTCGTGTGTATAGGGAAGATGAAACATTCATTGGATTATATAAATTTGACGAAGGCAAGAGAATTTATAAACCGGAAAAAATGTTTATTTAATTATGAGAGTTATTGAATTTAGTGATGGAATAAAATTAAATAATACAATAGTTACTGTCGGAAAGTTTGACGGCATCCACAAAGGCCACGAGAAGCTTTTAGACACCATGGCTGAGAATGCAAACGGTAGGAAGAAAGTTGTTCTTACGTTTGCTGATTCACCGGATGCTTTTTTAAATGACGAGAGTAAAAAGACAATTTTTACTGAGACAGAAAAGAGACTCATTTGCGACGCGATGGGAGTAGATGTTTATATGAGTATGCCTCTTACCAAAGAGTTTTTGGCGCTCACTCCTGATGAGTTCGTGCAAAAAGTTTTGAAAGAAAAGATTGGTGCAACTGAGATAGTTTGTGGCCCAGACTTTAAATTTGGCGCTGGCGCCAAAGGAGACATTTGGTTTTTAAAAGAAACCCAAGTTAAAAATAATCTTGCGGTCACTGTGATAGATAAAGAACAGTACCATGACACAGACATCAGTAGTACTGAGATTAGAGAAAAGATAGTAGAGGGTAAGATAGAAGAAGTAAATGAGATGTTAGATCATCCATATACTATTACTGGAAAAGTAGAAAAGGGGAAAAGTCTCGGTAGAACTATTGAACTACCGACAGCCAATGTTATTCCAGATGCTAATAAACTGCTTCCACCCAGAGGAGTTTATAGAACAGTAGTAGTTTCAAAACATATGAGTTATCCAGCTATTACAAATATTGGTGTTAACCCAACTGTAGAAGATACAGAAGAGATTAGAGTAGAATCTCACATCTTAAATTTTAAAGAGGATTTGTATGGTGAGATTATAGAAGTTAGATTTTATGAGTTCATAAGACCGGAGAAAAAGTTCCAGTCTGTGGACGAATTAAAGGAACAAATTATGAAAGATATGTCCCAGTTATTGAAGCAATAAAGTCCTTTACATTATTTGGGGCGTGTGCTAATATATCTAGGCATGTTTAAAACCTACACGAAGTGCTTGGACACTCCGACCGGTACTTTAGTGTAAGGGGATAATATAAATAGGAGGTAAATACTATGATTTCAAAAGAAGTAAAGGCTAAGTTAACTGAAGAGTATGGTAAGTCACCTACAGATACTGGTTCACCAGCTGTACAGGTTGCTATCCTTACTTACAGAATCCAGGAACTTACAGAACATCTTAAAGACAATGCTAAAGACCACCACTCAAGAAGAGGTCTTCTAAAGATGGTTGGTAAGAGACGTGGACTACTTGACTATATCAAAGCTAATGATATTGAAGAGTACAGAGAGTTAATTGAAAAGTTAGACATTCGTAAGTAAATTGTTAAGGGCAGAAATATCTGCCCTTTTTTTATTTTTCAAAATCATTTATAATACCATATAGGTAAATGAAATCGATTTAATAATTAAGGAGGAAGTTATTATGTCAGCAAGTTTAGCGTCAGCTTTAACAATTATTTTATCAATAATTGTAACTATCGTAGGTATTATTTTTTTCTTACCACAAAAGAATAAGGACAAGTTTGGTAAGGCATTTGCAAAGTGTCACGAGTTTATAAACTTTAAGACACTAATCATTGATTATGTGTTGAAGGGAATGTATATTCTTTCAACAGCAATGTGCATTATTGGTGGTTTCTTAACTATCTTTACAGTGAAAACATATTACACTACTACAGGTACTATGTTTAATCAATCAAGAGAAGCACACAGTAGTTTAAGTGTGGATAATCTTGGAACAGGAATTTTGATTATGATTCTTGGCCCAATTCTTGTGAGAATTATCTACGAACTAATAATGCTTACAATTGTAGGGGTTAAGAACATTATTGAGATTAACAAAAAGATGGATTGCTGCAAAGGTGATGAGCCAAAGACTGAAACAGAGAAACCTACTTTTGCAGAGGAACCAACAGCTAGTGCTCCAGAAGAATCTGAAGCACCAGATAATACACCTACATTTTAAGAAGAGCGAAATCTTATTAACAAAATTTTAAATATGTATTATACTAAATTAGGGGTTGATTTTATCATCCCCTAATTTTTAAAAAAAAGAGGGTGAGCAAGTGGGCTTAGCACAAATATTAGCTATCATTATTTTTGTTGTTATGTTTCTAATGATAGTTATAGATAAAGTTGAGAGACAATATGTCACATTGGGTTGTGGAATACTCACATTAGTGTTAGTATTTGGCTTTGCAATGCATAGTTTTAAGGCTATTTTTGACACTGTAAATTTGAAAACTATTATCCAACAGCATTTTTGGTATGTGTCTAATAATGCAGCTGAGGAGAGTGCAGGCATTAACTGGGCAACCATCATCTTTATTGCGGGAATGATGATAATGGTAGAGGGTATGGCCCGTTCAGGATTCTTTAGATGGCTTTGCTTGAAACTTGCGAAATTGGTTCACTATAAACCAATTCCTTTGTTTGTGGCGTTTATGATAATGTCATCTGTTCTTGCTATGTTTATCGACAGTATCACAGTTATCTTGTTCTTAGCTGCGGTCACGGTAGAGTTAGCAAGACTCTTAAAGATAGACCCAATACCTATGATTCTTTCAGAAATTTTCTGTGCGAATCTAGGAGGAAGTGCTACTATGTGTGGAGATCCACCAAATATAATTATTGGAACATCTATGCATTACACTTTCTTTGATTTTATTTCAAATACAGGCCTGATTGCCCTTGTCAGCTTAGTGCTAATCATTTTTTATTTCTTCTGGATTTTCAGAAAGAAATTGATAGAAGAAGAACATCAGATTATAGATACATCTACTATTCCTGAGCCAAAGGAAGCAATTGTTAACAAAAAAGACTTTGTTATAAGTTCAGTAATTTTTGCTCTAGCCGTAGTTCTTTTAATTACTCATTCTATTACTGGACTTACAGTAGCGTTTATTGGAGTGTTTATTTCGATACTTACTCTTTTGGCGGCAGGGAAGAATGCGTTTACTATTCTTAAAAGAGTAGATTACAAAACATTATTGTTCTTTGTAGGACTATTTGTGGTAGTAGGTGGATTAGAGAGAACAGGATTTTTAAAGACTATAGCCGATGGCATCGGACACATAAGTGGAGGAAATCCATATATTGTTATTACGATTGTTCTTTGGTTGTCAGCTATTGCTAGTGCGTTTGTAGACAATATCCCATTTGCAGCTACTATGGTTCCAGTTATTATTGGATTGTCTGGCGGACATACACCAACAGTTATCCAGAAAGACTATCGTCATGTTTTGTCTTGGACGCTTTCAATGGGTACTGACGTAGGTGGAAGTGCTACGCCAATCGGTGCTAGTGCAAATGTTGTTGGTACTTCAGTGGCAGCTAAGAATGGTTATTTGATAGGCTGGGGCAAATACTGTAAGAGTGCAGTTCCTGCCACAGTAATCGTAATGTTGGTTTCAATGGGCGTAATCTTTATTAGATACAATAAAGAAATTACAGATGTAATAAGTAGCATCGCTAAATAGACGGAGGAAGAGATATGACTAAACAAGTAATTGTAACAATAGGAAGAGAGTTTGGAAGTGGCGGTCATGAGATTGCTAGAAAAATTGCAGCCAAACTTGGTGTAAAGATTTATGATAAAAATATTTTAGATGAAATAGCAGAGCAAAAAAATATGGAAACCGGCGAAATGAGAGCGCTAGATGAAAAGCCAAGAGGATGGTTTGGATCAAGAAGAGTTCGTGGTCATACAAACTCACTTCAAGAACATATTGCTAAGATGCAGTTTGACTACATCAAAGAAAAATCACAAGAAGGTGAGTCGTTTGTGGTAGTTGGAAGATGCGCAGAGCATGTTTTAAAAGATCATGCTAACATTATCTCCATCTTTGTCTTGGCTGATAAAGATGTGAAAATAGAAAGACTGAAGAGAACAGATGGAATGGATGAAAAAGAAGCTGTTCGTGAGATGATAAGACGAGATTCCATAAGAAAGGCGTATCACAACAGCCATACGGTTTCTAAGTGGCGTCATCCCGAAACATATGATCTTTGTATAAACAGCAGTAGACTAGGAATTGACGGCACAGTAGATGCGTTAATCGATTATATTAATAGAAGAATTGAAGAGATGGATTAATAATATAGCTCCTAAGTGATTATTCACTTGGGAGCTTTTTGTATTTATTAAACCTTGATTTTTCCTTTATTTTAGGCTAGTATATGTAAGGTTACATAAAAGTTCAAGAAAAAAGAAAAGGAGAGGCCAAAAGAGTTGGCCGGAAGAAGAAATGAAAAGTTATAGTATGGAAATTGGCGGCAAAACTTTAACAGTCGATATCGACAGAGTCGCTAAACAAGCAAACGGTGCAGCAATGATGCACTATGGAGACACAACAGTTTTATCTACAGCTACGGCTTCAGAGAAGCCTAGAGAAGGAATCGATTTCTTCCCTCTTTCAGTAGAGTTTGAGGAGAAGATGTATTCAGTAGGAAAGATTCCTGGTGGATTTAATAAGAGAGAGGGTAAGGCTTCAGAAAACTCAGTTCTTACTGCTAGAGTTATCGATAGACCTATGCGTCCTCTATTCCCTAAAGATTACAGAAACGATGTTACACTAAATAACCTTGTTTTATCTGTAGATCCAGAATGTAGACCAGAGATTGTAGCAATGCTTGGTTCAGCCATTTCAACTTGCGTTTCTGACATTCCATTTGCCGGCCCATGTGCTATGACACAGATCGGCTTAGTGGATGGTGAGTTTGTTGTAAACCCATCACAGAAACAGTGGGACGAAGGTGACCTACAGCTTACAGTTGCGTCTACAAAAGAAAAAGTGATTATGATTGAAGCCGGTGCTAATATCATCCCAGAAGATAAGATGATTGAAGCTATTTATATGGCTCATGACATCAACCAAGAAATCAACGCATTCATCGAAAAGATTTGCGCTGAGGTTGGTAAAGAAAAACACGAATATGAGAGTCAGGCTATCCCTGAAGAATTATTCGACGCTATCAAAAAAATTGTTACTCCAGAAGAAATGGAAGTAGCAGTATTTACTGATGACAAGCAAACAAGAGAAGCTAACATCTCAGAAATTACTGAAAAGTTAGAAGAAGCTTTTGCAGAAAACGAAGATTACTTGGCAGTATTAGGTGAGGCTATCTATCAGTATCAGAAGAAAACTGTACGTAAGATGATCTTGAAAGACCATAAGCGTCCAGACGGAAGAGAATTAGATCAGATTAGACCGCTTGCTGCTGAAGTTGATTTAATTCCAAGAGTTCATGGTTCAGCTATGTTTACTCGCGGACAAACTCAAATTTGTAACATCGCCACTTTGGCTCCTTTGTCAGAGGCGCAGAGAATCGATGGATTAGATGACAATGTAACAACTAAGAGATATATGCACCACTACAATTTCCCATCATACTCAGTGGGTGAGACTAGACCATCAAGAGGTCCAGGACGAAGAGAAATTGGTCACGGTGCCTTGGCAGAGAAAGCTCTTATGCCAGTACTTCCTAGTGAAGAGGAATTCCCATATGCTATCAGAACTGTATCAGAGACATTTGAGTCTAACGGCTCCACATCCATGGCATCAACATGTTCTTCATGTATGTCACTAATGGCAACAGGTGTTCCAATCAAAGCTATGGTGGCAGGTATCTCATGTGGTTTGGTTACAGGCGAGACTGATGATGATTATGTGCTTCTAACTGATATCCAGGGTCTTGAGGACTTCTTCGGAGATATGGACTTCAAGGTTACAGGTACTACAGAGGGTATCACAGCTATCCAGATGGATATTAAGATTCACGGCCTAACTCGTGAGATAGTAGAAGGCGCTATCCAGCGTACAAGAGAAGCTAGACTATTCATTATGGATACATGTATGAAGCCAGCTATCGCAGAGCCACGTAAAGAACTAAACGAGTATGCACCAAAGATTGAGTCAATGCAGATTGACCCAGAGAAGATTGGTGATGTAGTTGGTAAGAGTGGTAAGACTATCAACGCTATTATCGAAGAGACAGGCGTTAAGATTGATATCACAGACGAAGGTATGGTTTCAATCTGTGGCATAGATAAAGAGGCTATCGATAAGGCAAAAGAATATATCGAGATTATTACTACAGACTTTGAAGAGGGACAAATCCTTGAAGGTACAGTAGTAAGCATTAAGGAGTTTGGTGCGTTTATCGAATTCGCTCCAGGCAAAGAGGGAATGGTTCACATTTCTAAGATCGCTAAGGAAAGAGTAAATCATGTAGAAGATTACTTAACTCTTGGTGATAGAGTTAAATGTAAATGCCTAGGTAAAGACCGTATGGGCAGAATCAGTTTCTCAATCAAAGACGCTGAATAAAGACATATTTATTTATACAAAAAAACACTAGGGAACTCACTAGAAAAGTCGTTCGTTTCCCTAGTGTTTTTCTGTTCTCCTTTAAAATATGGTATAATATTAAAGATTGAATGAGTGAAAAACCCAATTGGGAGGTATAGTAAATGAGTAAACTGTTGTATGTTAATGCGTGTATAAGAGATGGATCACGCACTAAACTTCTAGCAGATGCTGTTGTTAAAAAATGGAACGGCGAAGTGGAAGAAGTTGATTTGACTAGTGGTAAAGTAAAACCCCTAGACAAAGAAACACTTAAAGTAAGGATTGCCAAGCAGGAAACTAAAGATTTTTCTGACTCTGTATTTGATTTGGCAAAACAGTTTAAAGAGGCAGAGGCTGTAGTGATAGCAGCTCCTTTCTGGGATTATAGTTTTCCATCTGTTTTAAAAGCATATATTGAAAATATATGCGTGCATGATCTTACTTTTGAATATAATGAAAAAGGTGATTATAAGAGCCTATCTAAAGTAAAGAAGGTTGTGTATGTAACTACAGCAGGTGGTGATAAGCAAGAGTTAATTTACAGTGTAGACTATATTAAAACAGTTTTTAGAGAGTTCTTTGGTGTTAAAAAGATTTTTGCATTTAAGGCAGAAGGTTTGGACAAAGTAGAGAATGCCGGAAGAGAGCAAGAGATTCTTGATGAAACTCTAAAGAAAATTGAAAGATTCTCGTTTGAAGAAAAAACTTTTACTGATGATAACAGACCAGATGTTATTAGAACAGAAAATCTTACAAAGATTTATGGTAAATACGCGGCAAATGATAATGTATCTTGCCATGTAAAAGAAGGTAGTATATACGGTTTAATTGGTAGAAATGGTGCTGGTAAATCTACGCTTATGCGTTTGCTTTTAGGCATGAGTCCTGTGGATAATGGCACTATAGAAGTTTTTGGTCAGAAAAATAATGAGTTAGCTAAAGTGCGTAAAGATATAGGATTTATTATCGAGAATCCGACTTTCTACGATTATATGTCAGCATACCAAAACCTTAAGTATAGAGCTGAACTTATCGGTTTAAAAGATATTGATTCTGCCATAAAAGAAGCTATGGAAAAAGTGGGCTTGGGCGACAAAATCAACAACAAGGTTAAAGGTTTTTCTTTAGGTCAAAAACAGTTGCTTGGCATTGCTAATGCTATTTTGGGTAACCCAAAGTTGCTTATTTTAGATGAACCTACTAATGGTCTTGATCCTATCAAGATAGTTGAAATAAGAAAGATGCTACTTGATATGAATGCTAATGGCACTACCATTATGATTTCTAGTCATATCCTAGGAGAGATGGGTAAACTTTGTTCATGTTATGGTTTTATTTTAGATGGAAAACTAATCCGTGAAGTAACTGAAGCAGAAATGGAAGCAGAAGCCATTGATGTGGAAGAATTCTTTGTTGATATGGCGAAAGGAGGTCAAGATGCGTAGATTATTATTTGCTGAGTTTAATATAGTTTATAGAAAACCAAAACTATATGTATTGTTGTCCATTCTTCTTGGCGCTTTTGGATTGGGTATTTTGATAGATTATTATTTGAAAAGCACCACATGGGGTTACACATTAATAGATTGGTTTTACCCATTTTTAGCTATCGTTTTAGTTACAGATATCACTCACAAAGAATATAAATACAAAACTATGAAGAACTTGATAGGTAGTGGTTTTAGTCGTAAGCAGATTTACTTTGGAAAGCTAATAGTTACTCTTGGAAGTTCGCTAGCTTTTTTACTAATGGCAGAAATGCTAAAAATCGTATATGCTATTATTAATCACCAGATGGCCTCTAAGATATATCCAACAGTAGAGATAGTGGATGGAATACGAGATCTAGGCAAATTTGCTATTATCTTTATCATAAGTGTTTTGGTGGTGTCAGATGGATTATCATTGTTTGCTTCATTTATGTATGGTGTAATGCTTGGACCTGTCATCGGTTTAGCTGGACTATTTATGAACTTAAGTGAAAAAGCAAGTAATATCATTGGCGCAATCACATTGACTTCTAGTGATGCTTATTTAAAAGTGGCTCGTAATAAAGAAGGGACGCAGATTATAAGCACTAAAATAATACCGAGTGGGCTTGCCTGGTGCGTGCTTGGAATAGCAATAACAATTGGTTTGTTAATATTAGGATACGAGGTATTTAAGAAAAAAGAGTTCAAATAAATGAGTTACAATTAGTATACGGAGTCTAATCAATAAAATAAAGGAAGGCGATTTGATTATATAAGTCGAAAATGTAATTATGGCTAATTTAACAGAAAATCAAAAAATCAAAATAGGTTTAATCCTAAATAAAGTAAACACAGTATTGTTTGTGGCATTCTTTGTAGTTGTTTGTGTGGTTGGTGTTTTGCCAATGCCGGTTTTCCTAACGGTAGTAGGGATCATATTTGTGGCATTTGCAGCATGCACCATCATTTCAAATAAATTTTTAAAGAACTATAAACCAGATAAAAAGAAGTAAGGAAATATTATGAAATTTAGACCTTGTATTGACATTCACAACGGAGCAGTAAAACAGATAGTGGGTGGCTCTTTGAATAAGGATTCGTCCAGTGCTTTGGAGAACTTTGCCACAAAGCAAAGTGCTAAAAGATATGCCAAAAAATATAAGAAAGACGGACTAACCGGCGGACATATTATTATGCTTAATTCTTTGGATTCTCCTGCATATGAAGAAACAAAGAAGCAGGCACTTAAGGCGCTAAAAGCATACCCTGATGCTTTGCAAGTGGGTGGTGGCATTAACAATAGAAATGCTTCAGAGTTTTTAAGAGCTGGAGCCACTCATGTTATTGTTACATCATATGTGTTCTTCGAGGGGCGTATTAATTATGACCATCTAAAGAAACTAGCAGAGGTGGTGGGTCCTGATAAAGTGGTTTTAGATCTTAGCTGTAGAAAGCTAGGGGATGATTACTATGTAGTTACTGATAGATGGCAGACATTTACTGAAGAAAAGGTTACTCCAGAACTATTCGAAAAACTTGATAAATACTGTGACGAGTTTTTAGTGCATGGTGTAGATAGAGAAGGCAAAAGGGCAGGAATGGATGAGAAACTAGTTAAGATTTTAGCTAGTTACAATGGATGCAGGAGGCATTTCTAGCATAGAACAGATAGAAAAATTCAAAAGTGCATGTGGTGGAAAACTAGATTTTACAATAGGCTCTGCGCTAGATATTTTTGGCGGTGATTTAGCCTATGATGATGTGAAAAACTACAAGTAAAATAAATAGACAAATATATTAAAAAAGCCGAAAATATCGGCTTTTTTGTTGCTTTTTCATATCGCAAAACACTCAAAGTAAAATATAATGGATTGTGGGACAAAATATAAAGGGGTGAAGCAATGACAATAATAGAGGCAATTATACTTGGAATTATACAAGGTTTGGCAGAGTTTTTGCCAATCAGTAGTTCAGGACATTTGGCTATTGCTAAGTTCTTTTTTGGGTTTGAAAACAACTCAATTTCATTTGATGTATTCTTGCATCTCGGAACTTTGATAGCTGTATTTGCTGTATTTTTCAAAGATGTTATTGAACTAATAAAAGAATTCTTTGGTATATGCGCAGACATTATTTTTAACTTTGTGACACTTATAGGCAGAAAGAAGACACCTTTTAGAAAAATTATAAGAACAGCATACAGAAGATTTGTAGTGCTAGTTATTGTTTCCACTATCCCTACAGCTATCCTCGGTGTGCTTATGAAGGATCTAGTAGAAGAGTCAGGAGCTACTTTGCTAATCCCTGGTATTTGCCTACTAGTGACAGCAGTTATGCTATTTGTTTCAGACTTACTTAAAGATGGAAACAAGACAGAGAAGAACACTTCATGGGCAAATGCATTGTTCATAGGTGTGTGCCAAGGTGTTGCTACCATGCCTGGTATCTCAAGATCAGGAACAACTATCACAGCAGGTTTGGTTTGCGGACTAAAAAGAGACTTTGTAGTAAAGTACTCATTCTTAATGTCTATACCAGCTATTTTAGGTGCTGTAGTTTTAGAGATTCCTGATATGAAAGAAGACTTAACTTCTACACCAGCTATGTGCTATGTGGTAGGAGTGATAGTGTCAGCTATAGTTGGATACATCTGTATCAAGGCTATGCTTGTTATTGTTAAGAAAAAGAAATTTAAATATTTCTCATATTACTGTGCGGCTATTGGTCTTGCAGCAATAATAGGATATTTTGTAATTAGTAATAAATAATATAAATTGGTGAGGTTTGGAAATGGCAAACAAAAAGTCGAGTAGTAAAAAGAAAACTACTAGCAAGAAAAACACAAAATCAGCAGCTTCTAAGAGTGCTAGCGCAAAGAAGGCAGCAGAAACTAGAAGAAAAAATGCTGAGAAAAAGAGAAGAGAGGAAGAAAACCAACTAAGAAAGAAAAAGATACTTAGTGAAGTGGGCGTTTGGGTTTCAATCGTTATCGGAATATTCTTACTCCTTTCTAACTTTGGTATTTGTGGTGTAGTAGGTAACTTCTTTAAAGACATTATGCTAGGATTGTTTGGAACTATGGGATATTTGTTCCCTGTAGTTTTAATCATAATCGTAGCTTTGCTTACATACAACAAAAAGAAAAACAGAACAGTAATATTTAGAGTGGTTGGAACAGCATTATTGTTTATTGACTTAACATTGTTCTTCCACCTATGCACTTATGCTGATACGGATAGAAACGCTTTACACTTTTATGATCTCGGCAAAGATGGTGAAGTTTGTGGCGGTGCTATCGGCGGCATTTTAGGCGGTGCTTTCCGTGCAGGACTTGGAATGGCAGGAGCAGTGCTTATAGCAATTGCACTACTTATAGTTTCTGTAGTTATGCTTACTGAGAAATCTATTTCACAGTATCTTAAGAACAGAGGAAAGAGTGCTATTGATAAGGCTAAGGAAGATGCTAAGGCTAGAAGAGAGTTCGCAGAAAGTTATGAACCTGAAGAGGGAGAAGATAGAGAGAGCACAAGACGTGGTGTTAACTTTGGCGCTACAGATATGAGTGACCAAAAGCCTAAGCGCGGCAGAAAGAAAGCTGCAGAGCCGGCTCCAGAACCAGCACCAGCAGTGGAAGAAGAGAAGCCAGCTGAAATCAAGATAGCAGGTCTTGATGAACAGCCAGTGATAGATGACAGTGGATTTGAAGAGAGCGATGAACTGATTGAAATCAAAGATTCAAAGGCTAAGGAGCCAAAGCTTACTCAAGACGGAGTACTTCCAGAGCCAGCTGACGATGACAAAGTTCTTAATGGCGAGTATGAGCCAAAGCCTCGTGAGGAGATGAACCAGGATACAAAAGATGCAATGGCTAGAAAACCATTTGACGCGGATGCCCCTACTGAAGTAGCGGAAGGTGAAGAAATGACAGACAAACAAAAACGTTTGGCTGACGAAGGAAAAGTGATTGCACCTACTAAGAAAGTATTTAAATATAAAAAGCCACCTATGACATTGCTAGCAGATGGCGAAGCAGGTGGTAGTGAGGTGACAAGAGCTGAACTTACACAGACTGCGAACAAACTAAAAGATGTGCTTGCGGACTTTGGTGTAAACGTAGAAGTTTCAAGTGTAAGCAAAGGTCCAGCTGTTACTAGATATGAATTACAACCAGAGCAAGGTACACGTGTAAATAAGATTACTAACCTTGCAGATGATATAAAACTAGCAATGGCTGCTGAAGATATTCGTATTGAGGCGCCAATCCCTGGTAAAGCTGCTGTTGGTATTGAGATTCCAAATAGCGGAAGAGATATGGTTTATCTAAAAGACCTACTAAATACTCCAGAGATTAAGCAGAGCAAATCTAACTTAGCATTCCCTGCCGGCAAAGATATCGCAGGAAAGGTAGTGATAGGCGATGTGGCTAAGATGCCTCATATGCTAATTGCAGGTACAACAGGTGCTGGTAAATCAGTATTTACAAACTCCATTTTAATGAGTGTGTTATTCAGAACCACACCTAATGATGTTCGTGTTATTGTTATTGACCCTAAGGTAGTTGAGTTCCAGGTATACAATGGAATTCCACACTTGTTATATCCAGTAGTTACTGATCCAAAACGTGCCGCGGGCATTCTTAACTGGGCAGTAGCTGAGATGACAAACAGATACAAGCAGTTTGCTGATGCTGGAACTAGAGATATTGAAGGATATAATGCAAAAGTAAAAGCTGGTGTCACTGATGAGAATGGACAACCACTCGAGAAGATGCCACAGATTTTGATTATTATAGACGAGCTTGCTGACCTTATGATGGTAGCAGCCAAGGAAGTGGAAGAAGCAATATGTCGATTGGCGCAGTTAGCAAGAGCTGCTGGTATCCATATGGTTATTGCTACACAACGTCCTTCAGTTGATGTAATCACAGGTCTTATCAAGGCTAACGTGCCATCAAGAGTTGCCCTTACAGTGGCTTCAGGTACAGACTCTAGAACTATTATTGATATGAATGGTGCTGAGAAACTACTTGGTCTTGGTGACATGTTGTTCTACCCAGCAGGATACGTTAAACCTATCCGTTTGCAGGGAGCATATGTTTCTGAAAAAGAAATTAAAGATACAGTAGACTTTATTAAAGAAAACAGTAGTGAGGCTCAGTATGAAGAAGGCATAGATGCAAAGCTTACATCAGATGCTGAGGCAGCTGCAGGTGGCGGAGATAACGAGAGAGATGTGCTCTTTGGCGATGCCGGAAGATTATGTATCCAAAAAGACAAAGGCTCCACAAGTATGATTCAAAGACAGTTTAGGGTTGGCTTTAACAGAGCGGCTCGTATTATGGATCAGCTATACGATGCTGGAGTGGTAGGACAAGAAGAGACAAACAAACCTCGAAAGATTCTAATGAGTCTTGAAGAGTTTGAAGAAATGCTAAATCAGTAAAATAAAAAGGCGAAGGATATCCTTTGCCTTTTAACCATATTTTAGGAAAAAGTTTTGTGAGGTTAAAACCTTGCGCGAGGAAAATCTAGAAAGGTGAAATTATGAAAACAGATATCGAGATTGCTCAAGAAGCAGAAATGATGCCAATAAAAGATGTGGCAGCAAAACTTGGCTTAGTGGAAGATGATTTGGAACTTTACGGAAAGTATAAAGCAAAGATTTCAAATGACTTTTACGACAAAATTAAAAGTAATGAAGACGGAAAGTTGATCTTAGTTACAGCCATTAACCCAACTCCAGCAGGAGAAGGAAAGACCACAGTGACAGTGGGATTAGGTGAAGCATTTGGACAGCTTGATAAAAAGTGTGTTATCGCACTTCGTGAGCCATCACTTGGACCTTGCTTTGGTATAAAAGGTGGTGCCGCAGGCGGTGGATATTCGCAAGTAGTTCCTATGGAAGATTTAAACCTTCACTTTACAGGCGATTTCCATGCTATTACCTCAGCTAACAACCTTTGTGCTGCTATGTTAGATAATTCAATCAAGCAAGATAATGAACTAAACATTGACCCAGAAAAAGTTGTCTGGAAGAGATGTGTGGATATAAATGATAGAGTACTTCGAAACATTATAGTTGGACGAGGACGTGATGTGGACGGAGTAGAAAGAGAAGATCATTTCGTAATTACTGTGGCATCAGAGATTATGGCTATTCTATGTCTTGCAAATGACTATGCAGATTTAAAAGATAGACTAGGCAAGATAATCGTTGCTTACACTTACGATGGAAAGCCAGTTACAGCTAAAGATATAAAGGCGGTTGGTTCTATGGCAGTGCTTCTAAAAGACGCCATGAAGCCTAACCTAATTCAAACACTAGAGCATACACCAGCTTTGGTTCACGGTGGACCTTTTGCAAATATTGCTCACGGTTGTAACTCAGTTCGCGCAACTAAGACAGCTCTAAAGATGGCAGACTATGTGATTACTGAGGCAGGTTTTGGCGCAGATTTAGGTGCTGAGAAGTTCCTAGACATCAAGTGTCGTAAGGCTGGACTTAAACCAGATGCTGTAGTTTTGGTTGCAACAGTTCGTGCGCTTAAGTATAACGGCGGAATGCCTCGTGAAGATTTACAGATTGAAGATTTAGATGCCCTCGCCAAAGGAATCGTAAATCTAGAAAAACATATCGAAAATATTCAGCAATACGATGTGCCAGTTGTAGTTACGCTAAATCAGTTCGGTACAGACACAGATGCCGAAATAGAATTTGTTAAAAACTTCTGTGAGGAGCGCGGTTGTGAGTTCGCTCCAGCGAAAGTGTTTAAAGAGGGCGGCAAAGGCGGAATAGAACTAGCTGAAAAGATTATAGAAACTATCGACACTAAACCTTCTAACTATCACCCGCTTTACACAGATGATATGTCTATTAAAGAAAAAATAGAAACAGTTGCCACTAAGATTTATGGAGCAGATGGGGTTACATATTCTGATGAGGCAAATGAGGCTATCGCAAAGATAGAAGAACTTGGATTTAGTGATTGTCCAGTTTGTATGGCAAAAACTCAATATTCTTTGTCGGACGATAAGGAAAAACTGGGACGTCCAGAAAACTTTACAATCAATATCAGAGAAGTGTATATGTCAGCAGGCGCGGGATTTGTAGTTGCCATTACAGGAACTATTATGACAATGCCTGGATTATCAAAAACACCAGCGGCATTTGGCATAGAATTGACAGATGATGGAAAAATTACAGGATTATTCTAAAGGAGTAAGAAGATGATTATAGATGGAAAAAAGATTTCAACAGAAATAAAGGATGAACTAAAAGATCAAGTAGCAAAACTAAAGGCTGAAGGCATAGAGGTTACTCTTGCTGTAGTGAAAGTGGGAGAGGACCCAGCATCAGCAGTGTATGTTAGAAATAAAGAAAAAGCGTGCGAGTACATTGGCATCAACTCTAAGAAGATTGAAGTGCCAGAAGAAACCACAGAGGAAGAACTACTAAAGTTAGTGGATGATTTAAACACAGATCCAGCTATCAACGGAATCTTAGTTCAGCTTCCTTTACCAAAGCATATAGATGAAAACAAAATCTTGCTTGCAATCGACCCTATTAAGGATGTGGATGGATTCCACCCAGTGAACGTAGGTAAGATGGTGATAGGTGAGGAGTCATTCCTTCCATGCACACCTGCGGGCATTATTGAAATGATAAAAAGAAGTGGCCTAGACATCGAAGGCAAAGAGTGCGTGATTATCGGTAGAAGTAACATCGTTGGTAAGCCTATGGCTATCTTGATGCTAAGAGAAAACGCCACAGTTACAGTTACTCACTCTCGCACTAAAGATTTACCAGAAGTTTGTAAGCGAGCAGACATTATTGTGGCAGCTTTGGGCAAAGCAAAGTTTGTGACAAAAGACTTTGTGAAAGAAGGCGCAATTATTATAGACGTTGGAATGGACAGAGATGAAGATGGTAAACTTTGTGGTGATGTGGACTTTGATGAAGTAAAAGATATAGCGTCAGCTATCACTCCAGTGCCGGGTGGCGTTGGACCAATGACAGTAACCATGTTACTTGTTAACTGCTTAAGGAGTGTAGAACTAAATAAATAGGGATTAACTATATGAAATTTGCGAAAGTAATAGTTGATATTTCCCTAGACAAAATCGACAGACCTTTTGACTATATTATTCCTGAAGATTTGGAATCTAAGATACAAGCTGGAACACCAGTCATCATTCCTTTTGGAAAAGGCAATCGCGAGATTAAGGGTTTTGTGATTGATGTGGTGGGCGATACCGACTTTGATAAATCAAAACTTAAGAGTATAAAGTGTGTGGCTGATTCCGATGTGGAGGCTGAAGCGGAGTTGATAGGTCTTGCTTGGTGGATAAAAGAGCATTACGCATCCACTATGAATCAGGCGCTTAAAACTGTGCTTCCTGTAAAGCAGAAGGTTAAGCAGAATCATAATCAGACCGTTATCTTAAAAGTGAATAACGTGGATAAAAAGATTGAACAATACACTAAGAAAAATGCAAAAGCAAGAGTTAGACTTCTTAAGGAACTTAAAACATCAAAAAAACTTTCAAAAGATATAGTTAAAAATAAG
>CAJOMD010000002.1 GCA_905235555.1 uncultured Eubacterium sp. | reverse complement strand
CATTTTGCCGGGCACTTTTTTTACTTCTTTCTTTTGTATGTAGTCAATCTCTACTTTTTCTTGGTCGGCGCCGTTTGAGTAGTGGGCAGCAAGTGCTGCGGCCTCCTCAAATGTCTTATCAGGTAGTTCTTGGTTATTAGCTTTTACTATAACGTGAGAACCTGGCATTCCTTTGGCGTGGAACCACCAATCGTTGCCTGTGGCCACCTTAAAGGTTAGTTCTTCGTTTTGAATATTATTCTTTCCGACAAACATATCAAATCCATCAGATGAAACGAAGTGTAGTGGCTTGCTTTTAGTTGAACCTTTCTTTTTGTTTCTAAATGATTTTTTGATATATCCAGTCTCTTGAAGTTCAGCCTTAATGGCTTTCAAGTCATCTTCGCTAGTTGCGATATTAAGCGCATGACTGATTGATTCTAAATACTCGATTGATTGCTTAGTTTCTTTTGTAATATCAATTAGTGCATCATAAGTTCTTTTTAACTTAGTGTACTTGTTAAAATATTTCTTTGCATTTTCAATAGGTGAAAGAGTAGGATCTAGTGGGATTGATATTTCTTCTCCAGAATAAAAGTCTGTAGTATTATATTTCTTGCTGCCTGGTTCAATATCGTATCCATAAGTAGTTAGTATGTCTCCATACACCTTAAACTTTTCTTTTTTCTCTGTATCTTTTAACTGTTTAAGCTGAATATTATATTTTTTATTTTCGCGCTCTAAAGCAGTGTTTATAATCTTTCTAAGGTCAGTTGATTTTTGACGAATTCTATTTGATGCATCTTTCTTGTGATAAAACTCATTTATAAGATTACTCATCGAATCAAAATCCACAGACTCTTGATTTTTATAAGAAGCAAGTTTGAAGGCACAGTACTCATCAGGAATATCATCCTTTTCATACATAGTAGGTTCAAACTTTTCTTCCTTAATCTTATTCATCAACTCATAAAAGTGAGTCCAAAGTAAATTCTTATCGCCATCTTCAAAGGTATTAGCACCTCTAGATGAATCCAATTTAGTTTCGTCACATAATTCTTCGGCAATCAAAGGACTAATGCCAGTGTAAGTAGTATAAATTGCTTTAGATAGTTTAGTAGCATCACTGAATACTGCGCTAAAGAACTCATCCTTTGTAGTATCTAAAGGATTTATCTTATCACCTGTGTTTGGAATAAAGTATTCTTTGCCGGGCATAACCTGGCGAACTGAACTCATTAATGAGTTTATATGCTTAATACTATCTAAAATATTATTTTCATCATCCGTAAAAATAATATTTGAATGTTTACCCATTAATTCAACAATCAAATGCTTATACTGAACATCTCCCAGTTCATCTAGGTGTCTTACTTTAAAGTCGATAATACGCTCTAAACTAGGCTGAGTGATCTCTTCAATAAATCCGTTATTTATATGCTTGCGAAGGAGCATACAGAAATTAGGAGCTTTCATAGGTGATTGCTTATTAGTATCTGTCAAATAAATAAGAGGAATGCTAGAATTAGCACTTATTTGCAATCTAAATTGACCATCATATGTCTTGATAGTTAGGATAAGCTCATCGCTTTCTGGCTGTGCTATTTTTACTATGCGTCCTTGGTTTAATTTGCTTCTAAATTCGCACGCCAAGGCTGCCACGGTTGTTCCGTCAAATGCCATAAAAACCCCTTAAAATCGTCTTTTCGGACATATTTTAGTATGTTTATACCCTTAAGTCAACCTTGACGGTATTTCTATAATAAACTATAATATTACGGAATATGTAAAGGCATAAAAAGAGGTTTTTATGATTAAAAGTATGACAGGATTTGGCAGATGTGAAGTGAGCAGAGACGATAGAAAAGTCTCTGTTGAAATCAAGTCTGTTAATCATAGATATTTAGAATTAGGAATCAAAATTCCTAGAAAATTAAACTTTTTAGACAACGATATCCGAAACCTAGCAAAAGAGTATGTGGAGCGTGGCAAAGTAGATGTTTTCGTGACTTATCAAAACTTGGGCGAGGGTGATGAAGATATCAGATATAATGCTGCTTTGGCGAAGGAGTACTTTGACGCATACACACAGATAAGTGAAGAGTTGGGTACAGAAAATGACATTAAGACTAGTCACATTATGAGAAGTCCTGATGTTATCACAATTGAGAGTGCTGAAGAGGATGAAGATGCAGTAAAAGATATTGTGCTTGAGGCTTGCAAGGGCGCTTTGGAAAAGTTGGTTGAATCTAGATCAAATGAGGGCGAGCGTTTAAAGAAAGATATTTTGGCTAAGCTTGATAGCATAAGTGAAAATGTTGATTTTGTTGAAGAGAAGAGTCCAGTTATCGTGGAAGAGTATAAAGAAAAGGTTTATGAAAAGATTCACGAACTACTTGATGATACACAGATAGATGAATCTAGAATTGCTCAAGAAGTTACAATGTTTGCCGACAAGGTATGTGTGGACGAAGAAATTGTAAGGCTTAAAAGTCATGTTAAAGCAATGGTTCAAACATTTGACCAGGACGGCGCTGTGGGACGCAGACTTGACTTCATCACACAGGAGATGAATAGAGAAGCAAACACTACACTTTCTAAAACTACTGATAAAGATATTTCAGAAAAAGCAATTACTCTAAAGACTGATATAGAAAAAGTAAGAGAACAAATTCAAAACATTGAATAGGATATATTATGAAAAAAGGTAAACTACTTATAATTTCAGGATTTTCCGGCGTAGGCAAAGGTAGTATAGTTAGAGAGTTGCTTAAAGCATTCGATAATTATAAGATTTCTATTTCATGCACCACAAGAGAACCTAGACCTAATGAGAAAGATGGAATTCATTATCATTTTGTAAGCAAAGATGAGTTTGAAAAGATGATAGAGAATGATGAACTTTTAGAGCATGCAAAGTATGTGGACAATTACTACGGTACGCCGAAGAAGTTTGTCGAGGAATGCTTAGAGCGTGGCGATAATGTCATATTAGAGATTGAGTCTGAGGGCGCAAGAAAAGTAAAAGAGAAAATGCCTGAAGCTGTGATGATCTTTGTTTTACCACCTACTGCTAAACATCTAAAAGAAAGACTTCTTAAAAGAGGCTCTGAAGATTTAGAGAGTATTGAGAAACGTTTGCAGAAGGCTGTGGAAGAGACAGATGCCATGAAACATTATGAATACTTTGTTATAAATGACGAATTAGAAAAAGCAATTGAGAATATTGACAAAATAGTTAGAGATACCAATCCAAACTTAGCGAGCGAGGATGAAGTATTAAAAATAAAAAAAGATATTATTAACAATTCGAAAGGAGAATAGTTATGTTACATCCATCATATACTGACCTTATGGAAATCGCTAATAGCGATGTGGAAGATGGCGAAACACCTGTAGTTCAAAGTAGATATTCTATTGTAATGGCTACAGCAAAGAGAGCTAGACAGTTAGTGAAAGGCGATGAACCTTTAGTTGAGGATTACAATTATGATAAGCCTTTATCCACAGCTGTTAAAGAACTTTATGAAGGAAAATTAAAGATTCAAGGTGATGAATAGGACTAGAATAGATTGTGCTTATGTACAATCTGTTTTAGTGTATAGAAATTTGAGGTATTAATTTGAAAGTATTTTTAGTATCTTTAGGATGCGATAAAAACTTAGTAGACTCAGAGCATATTTCTGGTATTTTGCAAGCGTCTGGTTACACATTTACAGATGATGAATCGGAGGCGGATATTATCATTATTAACAGTTGCTGTTTTATTAATGACGCAAAAGAGGAAAGCATTAACACAATCTTTGAGATGTCTAAGTACAAAAATGACAATTGTAAAGCCTTAGTCTTGGCAGGTTGTCTGGCGCAAAGATACCATGATGAAATTAAAGATGAAATACCTGAGATTGATATATGTATAGGAACTACTGCTTTTGACGATATCGCAAAGACTTTGGATGAGTATTTTGAAGATAAGCAAAAGATAGTGGATCTTGAGGATATCAACTGTCCAGCTGGCTTTAAAGCACCTAGAGAAATTTCTACTTTTGGAGGATATGGTTATTTAAAGATAGCAGAGGGCTGCGATAAACATTGTACTTACTGTATTATCCCAAAGGTGAGAGGGGATTTTAGAAGTGTTCCTATTGACAATGTGTTAGAAGAAGCAAGACAGATGGCTTCGCTTGGCATTAAGGAGATTAACCTTATTGCGCAAGAAACCACAATGTACGGCACAGATTTATATGGAAAGCAGTCACTTCATATTTTGATTCATGAATTGTCTAAGATAGACGTAATCAAATGGATTAGAATTTTATATTGTTATCCAGAAGATATTTACGAAGATTTAATTGAAGAGATTAAAAATAATGAAAAAGTTTGTCACTATTTAGATTTACCTATTCAGCATGCTAGCGATAGAATTTTAAAACTAATGGGAAGACAAACTACAAAAGCTGAGATTAAATCAAAGATTGATGCTTTAAGAAAAGCCGTTCCTGATATAGTTCTTAGAACCACATTGATTTCTGGTTTTCCAGGCGAGAGCGATGAAGACCACAAGCAGGTTTTGGACTTTGTTGAAGATATTAAGTTTGACAGACTGGGAGTTTTCACATATTCGCAGGAAGAAGGAACACCTGCAGCTGATATGGATAATCAGATAGATGAAGATGTTAAAATTAAAAGACGAAACGAGATTATGGAGCTTCAGCAAGAAATCGTTTTTGATAAAAACGACAGTTTAGTGGGGAAAGAGTTTGAAGCATTAATTGAAGGAAAGATTCCGATGGAAAATGCTTACATTGGTAGAACATATATGGATGCACCCGGAGTTGATTCAAACATCTTTGTAGTGACTGATAAAGAATTAATGAGCGGTGATTTTGTTAAAGCTTCTGTTACAGGAGCAAATGATTATGACTTGATTGGTGATTTAACAGAACGATTGGAGGATTAAATGAATTTACCTAACAAACTAACGATATTTAGAACAATTTGTATTCCTTTCTTTGTATTCTTTTTACTTGCACATTTTGTTCCAAACAATTATTTAATTGCATTGATTGTGTTTGTTATTGCAAGTTTAACAGACCTTTTTGACGGAAAAATTGCAAGAAAGTATAACTTGATTACAAACTTTGGAAAGTTTATGGATCCACTTGCGGACAAACTTCTGGTTTGTTCTGCACTTATCAGCTTGGATGCACTGATTACTAGCCAACAGTATGCAGGACACGTTTGGTTTACGGTAAGTGTAATTATCATTATAAGCAGAGAAATATTTATCAGTGGATTCAGAATTTTAGCTGCTGACCAAAATGTAGTACTTGCTGCAGGATGGTGGGGCAAAGTTAAAACCGTTTTACAGATGGTTATGACTATAGTAATGATTGTTTATCTCCAGGTTAAGGATTGGAATGCTATATATAAATTAAATATTCCAACCCCGATAATTTTAGGTGTGGGCATTTTCATCCAAGTATTAGTGGCAGCAACATTGTTCTTTACAGTATTTTCTATGATTGATTATGTAATTAAAAATAAACAAGTTTTGAAGAATTAATAAATGTGAGGTTTAAAATGGGCGCTTATAAAAAAATGACGGACGATGAACTCCGCGAGGAATTAAAAAGTTTAAGGGAAGAATACGAGAAACTTTGTGAGTCAGGACTTAATCTAGATATGTCTAGAGGTAAACCGGGTCCTGATCAAATTGCCATTTCTATGGAATTATTTGATGTATTCACGAGTGATTCAGAAGTAGTTTCAGAAAATGGCTTTGACTGTAGAAACTACGGTCTCTTAGATGGTCCACCGGAAGCTAAGAGAATGATGGCTAGCATTATGAATACTACAGAAGACCATGTAATTGTATATGGCAACTCTAGTCTTAATGTAATGTATGATCAGGTTTCTGAATTTTATTCACACGGCGTGAATGGAATGGCTCCATGGTGTAAGCTTGATAAGATTAAATGGCTTTGTCCAGTACCAGGCTATGATAGACATTTTGCCATTACAGAGCATTTTGGGATTGAGATGATAAATGTTCCTATGAACGAAGATGGTCCGGATATGGATATTGTAGAACAGTTCGTGGAAAAAGATGACAGCATCAAAGGTATTTGGTGCGTGCCTATGTACTCAAATCCAGAGGGCGCTTCGTACTCAGATGAAGTGGTTAGACGTTTTGCTAATCTTAAGCCTGCGGCAAAAGATTTTAGGATTTTTTGGGATAATGCCTATGCAGTTCATCATTTATATGATGAGCCTGAAAATCAAGACAAAATTTTAGATATTTTAGAAGAATGTGAAAAGGCTGGTAATCCAGATATGGCAATTGAGTTTGCATCTACATCTAAGATTACATTTCCTGGTTCTGGTATTGCAGCGCTTGCATCATCTTTCAATAATCTAAATCACATTCGTGATAGTTTGAAAATTCAAACAATTGGACACGATAAAATCAATATGTTAAGACATGTAAAACTATTTGCTGACCACGAGGGTATAAAAGAACATATGAGCAGACATGCGGCTTTGCTTAGAGACAAATTCAATGCAGTGCTTGATGTTTTTGACAAGGAATTAGCTCCGTGCGAAATTGCTACTTGGACTAAGCCAAGAGGCGGTTACTTTATTTCGCTTCATGTTGAGAACAGTTGTGCAAAGAAGATTGTTAAGATGTGTAAAGATGCTGGCATGGTATTAACAGGAGCAGGAGCTACGTTTCCATATCATATTGACCCATATGATAGTGTAATCCGAATTGCACCTTCATATCCAACGCCAGAAGAACTTATAAAAGCTAGTCATATATTGGCAGTTTGTACTAAAATTGCAACTATCGAAAAGTCAGGTATTAAATTATAATGAGTAGAAGCGATTCCTTTTTAGGAGTCGCTTTTTTGATAAACACATAAATAAAATGTGATTTATTCTTGATTTAATATTATTAAAATATTATAATTAAAAAGTATTGACATACTCCATAAAATATATTAATATACAGATAGCGAACAAATGTTCGGTTATAGTAGAAAAGGAGTTTTTTATGAATAAAGATGATAAAGTAAAGGCACTGGATGCCGCCATAGCAAAGATTGAAAAGGATCATGGTAAAGGTTCTATTATGAAGTTGGGTGATTCAGCCTCTAATATGAATGTTGAAACTACGCCCACAGGCTCACTCAGCTTAGACGTGGCATTGGGCCAGGGTGGTATTCCAAAAGGACGTGTTGTAGAGATTTATGGTCCAGAATCTAGTGGTAAAACTACTGTAGCGCTACATATGATTGCTGAAGTTCAAAAGCAAGGTGGCGTAGCGGGTTTTGTGGATGCTGAGCATGCTCTAGATCCAGTTTATGCCAAGAATATTGGTGTTGATATTGATAATCTATATATTTCACAGCCAGACTTTGGTGAACAGGCATTGGAAATTACAGAGACTATGGTTAGATCTGGTGCGGTTGATATTATTGTAGTGGATTCAGTGGCAGCATTGGTTCCTAAGTCAGAGATTGACGGAGATATGGGAGATTCTCATATGGGACAGCATGCTAGACTTATGTCGCAGGCATTAAGAAAATTAACGGGTATCATTAATAAAACTGGATGTACATTAATTTTTATTAATCAATTGAGAGAAAAGATTGGTGTTATGTTTGGTAATCCAGAGACTACTACAGGTGGACGTGCTCTTAAGTTCTACGCTTCAGTTAGACTTGATGTTAGAAGAATTGAAACTCTAAAGAACCAAGGAGAAATGATTGGTAACAGAGCTAGGGTTAAGGTGGTTAAGAATAAGATTGCACCTCCATTTAAGGAAGCAGAATTTGATATTATGTTTGGAAAAGGCATATCTAAAGAGGGAGATGTATTAGATTTAGCTACTAATTGCGATATAGTTCAAAAGAGTGGTTCATGGTATGCATATGATGGTGAGAAGATTGGTCAGGGTAGAGAAACTGCCAAAAAGTTCTTGGAAGAACACCCAGAAGTTATGGCTGATATTGATGCTAAAGTACGTGAACACTATTTCAATAAAGAAGATGAATCAGGAGAAACGGCTGATGTGGATGCATCAGATGATGTTATTGCACCTGTTGAGGATTAATTGAATGTTAGTTACTAAGTTAGAGCCGTTTGGCTCTCGAGTAAAAATTTATATCAATAATGATTTCGCCTTTGTTCTATACAAAGGCGAAATTAGTAAGTACGGCCTAAAAGAAGGCGTGGAGATTCCTAGCAATACATATAGTGTTATTATGAATAAACTTTTTGACCGAGGGAAAGAGCGAGCTCTTTATATGCTTGATAAATCTTATAAGACCAAAAGATATATAATGGATAAATTAAAAGCAGGTCTTTATCCAGAAAACATTATTGATAAAGTTGTCTCTTTTTTAGAGGAAATAAACTTAATTAATGACTTGAGATATGCTCAAATGTATATTGACTATAAAAGAGGGTCTAAAAGTAAAAAACAGATAGTTCAGGATTTATATGTAAAAGGTGTTGATAAAAAACTAATAGATCAAGCTTTTGAAGATAGTGATTTCACAGATAGTGAATCATTAAAAAAATATATAGAAAAAAGAAAAAATAAATACGATTTGAGTGATAGAAAAGACATTCAAAAGTTCTATTCATACCTTGTATCTAAAGGATATTCATATGGAGATGTAAAAGACGCTTTAAAAGGCTATATTGATGAATAATAATTTTACATCACAACATATAGTGACATAACTTGACATAATATAGGTCAAAAAGTATAATTTAAATGTTGTATTTGTACAATGATAACTAAATAAGGAGGTGCTCCAATGAATACTATCGTATGGGTTGCTATATGTATTGTATGCGCTGTAGTTGCTTCTTTAATTTCAATATTAATTCGTAAAAAAACAGTTGAAAAGACTATTGGATCAGCAGAAACTAAAGCACGTGAGATTATTGACGATGCTATTAAGGATGCTGAAGCTAAGAAGAAGGAAATGCTTCTTGAAGCAAAAGAAGATAATCTGAAGACTAAAAACGAACTAGAAAAAGAAGTTAGAGAGAGACGTTCAGAGATACAAAAATTTGAGCAACGTATTCTTAACAAAGAGGAGGCTGTTGAAAAGAAAGCCAATGCTGTTGATAAGAGAGAACAGAGCTTGAAGGATAGAGAAGAAAATCTAGCCGAAAAACAAGCGAAGGTAGATAGCCTAAGTGAGCAACGCGTAAATGAACTAGAACGAATCTCTGGTTTAACCTCCGAACAAGCAAAAGAACAATTGCTACTAACTGTTGAAGAAGAAATTAAGATTGAGACTGCTAAGGTTATTAAAGAAGGCGAAGCAAGAATAAAGGAGGAGTCAGATAAAAAGGCTCGTGATATTATTGTCAATGCTATTCAGAAGTGCGCTACAGATCAAGTATCTGAAGCTACAATCTCAGTGGTTCAATTACCTAACGAAGACATGAAAGGTAGAATTATTGGAAGAGAGGGTCGTAATATCAAGACTCTTGAATCGCTTACAGGTGTTGATTTGATTATCGATGATACTCCTGAGGCAGTAGTTCTATCAGGGTTTGATCCTATCAGAAGAGAAGTTGCAAGGATTGCACTTGAGAAGCTAATAGTCGATGGACGTATTCAGCCAAGTAGGATTGAAGAAATGGTCAATAAGGCTAAGAAAGAAGTTGAGACCGTCATTCGTGAAGAAGGTGAGTCTGCCACATTAGAAGTGGGGGTTCATGGCATTCATCCAGAGCTTGTAAAGCTTCTAGGAAAGATGAAGTTTAGAACAAGTTACGGACAAAATGCTCTTAAGCACTCTATTGAAGTGGCACATCTATCAGGTCTTATGGCTTCAGAAATGGGATTAGATGTACGTGTGGCTAAGAGAGCTGGACTTTTACACGATATTGGTAAAGCAGTGGATCATGAACAAGAAGGAACACATATTCAGTTAGGTGTAGAACTTTGTAGAAAATACAAGGAATCGGCTACAGTCATCAATGCTGTAGAGGCACACCATGGTGATGTGGAACCTGAAACATTGATCGCTTGTATTGTTCAAGCGGCAGATGCTATTTCAGCTGCTAGACCGGGTGCAAGACGTGAGACATTAGAGACTTACACTAACAGACTAAAACAGTTAGAAGATATCACAAATTCTTTTGAAGGCGTGGATAATTCTTTTGCTATTCAAGCAGGTAGAGAGATTCGAGTTATGGTGGTTCCTGACAAGGTGAGCGATGCCGATATGGTATTAATGGCTAGAGATATTTCTAAGCAGATTGAAGCTGAATTAGAATATCCTGGACAGATTAAAGTTAACGTTGTTAGAGAATCAAGAGCTATAGATTACGCAAAATAAAATCTACATTTAAGGGGAATATGTTTTACATATTTCCCTTTTTTTATGTTATACTTTCTATGATTAAAGGAGAGAAACTATGAGCAAAATAGGTTTTATTGGAATGGGAAATATGGGGTATGCATTGATGAATGGATGTCTTAAATTCTTTGACCCAGAAAATGTATTATTTTTTGATACAAATAAAGAAAGATGCGAAGAGGTAAAAGATGAAACTGGTGTGGAATATCTTTCATCTGCAAATGAGTTAGTGGAAAATGTTAAGTTTGTAGTGCTTGCTATTAAGCCTCAAGTATATGAAACAGCTTTAGATGAAATAGAATCATCTGTCAGTGAAGATACAATTATTATTTCACTTGCGCCTGGAATTACAGTGGATAAAGTAAAAGAGCTTACATCAGCAGTTAAGGTTATTAGAACAATGCCAAACACACCAGCTATGGTGGGAGAAGGAATGACGGGCGTTTGTTATAACGAAGAAGTGTTTACACCAGATGAAGAAATAGTAATTGATAAAATTTTTAATTCAGTTGGTAAGTATAAAAAAGTGAGTGAAAATTTGATGAATGCAGTTGTTTGTGCAAGTGGAAGCTCGCCAGCATATGTGTTTATGTTTATTGAATATTTAGCAAGATCTGTGGAAAAACTTGGCCTATCAAAAGAAGACTCAATAGATTTTGTCGCCCAAACAGTATTGGGCTCTGCTAAACTTTTGATGGAGACTGGAGAAAATCCTGAAGTTTTAAAAGAAAGAGTTTGTTCACCTGGTGGAACTACCATAGAGGGTGTTAAAAAACTAGATGAAAATGAATTAGAAAAAACTATTGATGAAGCTACACAGGCTTGCTTTAGAAGGTGTAAAGAGTTGCAGTAGTTAATCCCAAATATGGAATAATTTGACAAAAATATACATTTGAAACATAGCATTATTTAACAATAAATATCTATTTTAAAGTGAAGGTGAGGCCATGAAAGATTTTAAAAGAATAAACAGAGAGAGTGTATACAAAGGTGCAATCATTGAATTCTGTAAAGACCAAGTAATCACTCCAGAAGGTAACAGAGTAGAGTGGGATTATCTTATCCACAAAGGAGCTGCAGCTATCATTCCTGTTATGGATGATGGAAGAATCATTATGGTTCGCCAGTGGAGAAATGCTATTGATAAATTTTCTCTTGAGATTCCTGCAGGCGGTAAAGACACAGTAGAGGAGTCTACACTGGATTGTGCAACTAGAGAATTAGAGGAAGAAACCGGATATAAAAGTGACAATGTAGAATTTCTAATGACTATAGTTCCAGCTATTGCGTATTCGGGTGAGACTATAGATATTTATGTAGCCCATGATCTTCAAAAATCAGAGCAAAACTTAGATGATGATGAAGATATTGAGATAGAAATATATGCGGTGGAAGAGTTGGTTCAGATGATTATGAACAATGAAATCAATGATTCAAAAACTATTTCAGCAATTTTGACTTATTATTTAAAATATTGCAAAAAAAATTAAAAAAGATTTTTTACAAGATATTGTGTCAAATAAAATGATGCCTTATATATATAGTGTAAATTTTATGTAACCCAATAAAATCCCCGTTTTATTGGGTTATTTTTTGTTTGATTTTACATAAAAAAGTATATATAATACTAACTACATCTCTGTAAAGAGGTTGCGGGAAAAATGGAAGAAATAATTAATGCGTTTTTGAAAAAATTAAATAAACAAAAATCTATTTCAAAGAATACTGAGGATTCATACAGAAGAGATTTAACAAAAATGTTTGCGTATATGAAAGTGTCATCTAAGACAGCACTTGCTAAAGTCAGACAGAAAGACATTGAAAAATATGTTAAATATTTAAATAAGTTGGGTAGAAAGCCAGCTACTATTTCGCGTACTATTGCCTCGAGTAAAGCTTTTTTTGGATATTTGGTTTCTGAAGGAATTGTCAAAAATAATCCAACATCAAATTTGAAGGCACCAAAAATTGAGAAGACGGTTCCTGAGATTTTGACAGTTAAAGAAATTGATTCTCTATTGAAACAACCATCAAAGAATACTCCAAAAGAACTGAGAGATAAAGCAATGTTAGAATTACTTTATGCCACAGGTATGAGGGTTAGTGAGCTGATTCAGTTAAAGAGTGATGATGTTAATATCAAACTTGAATATATAGTTTGTCACAACAGAAAGCAGAATAGAATCATTCCTTTCGGGACCGCAGCTAAAAATGCTTTGGTTAAATATTTAGAAAACGGAAGAGATGAATTGTTGGGAGAAGATAAAGACAGCGATGTTTTGTTTCCTAATTGCTCTGGAAAACAAATGAGCAGACAAGGCTTTTGGAAGTTAATCAAGTCTTATGGAAAGAAAGCAGGGATTAGTTCAGAACTTACACCACATACACTTAGACATTCGTTTGCGGCGCACTTAGTGGAAAATGGTGCGGACTTAAAATCGGTACAACAGATGTTAGGACATTCAGATATTTCTACAACTCAGATTTATATGAATTCACAAAATACAAGAGTGAGAGAGGTGTATGCGAAAGCACACCCTAAAGCATAAAAAACAGATTGAAATATATCAATCTGTTTTTTATTTTCAATTAATAAAAACCTCTAAAAGAAATCTTTTAGAGGTTTAATTGAATGTTGATTTTTAGTCTAATTCATCTGCAATTTTCTTTAACAAATATTCTGTATCGTCCCATCCAATACATGGGTCTGTAATTGATTTACCGTATGTGTGTTGATCAATGCTTTGATTTCCTTCTTCAATGTAACTTTCAATCATTAGACCTTTGATGAAGTCGTGTAATTCATCTGAATGGCTCTTATGATAAAGAACATCCTTGGCAATTCTAATTTGCTCTTTATACTTCTTACCAGAATTGTAATGGTTACAATCAACGATAAGAGAAGGATTGGTAAAACCTTTTTCCATATATTTATTATAAACGTTTAACATGTCTTCATAGTAGTAGTTTGGAATTGCTTTACCATCTTTGTCACATGCACCACGTAGAATAGCATGCGCAAAAGGATTACCAGTAGTTTCTATATCCCATCCTCTATAAATAAAATTATGAGATGACTGTGCAGCTTCAATAGAATTAAGCATAATGCTAATATCTCCACTAGTAGGATTTTTCATTCCTACTGGAATCTCCATACCACTAGCAGTTAATCTATGCTGTTGATCTTCAACGCTACGGGCTCCCACAGCCACGTATGACAGACAGTCTGTAAAGTATCTAGTGTTTTCTGTATATAGCATTTCATCTGAAATAGGAAAACCTGTTTCTTCCATAACTTGAACAAATAATGAACGGATAGATAGAAGACCATTAAGTAAGTCTGATTCTTTTTCTGGATCTGGTTGATGTAACATTCCTTTGTATCCCTTACCAGTAGTTCTAGGTTTATTAGTATATATTCTTGGCACAATAAATACTTTATCCTTGATTTCTTCTTGTACTTTAGCAAGTCTGTGGACATAATCTAAAACTGCTTCTGGATTATCAGCAGAACAAGGTCCTATAATGGCTAAAAATCGCTTATCTTCCCCAGTAAATATCTTCTTTAAAGTCTCATCATTTTCAGCTTTTTTTTGAGCCACCTTTTCAGGTACTGGGAACTGTTCTTTGATATCTTTTGGAAAAGGTAATTTTCTGTTAAATGTACTTCCCATATTTGACCTCCTTTTACAATATTTTCTAGCAAGTATACCACAAAAATGGATAAAAATGTGAGAAAAATTAATATATTAAAAATAGAATTAAAATATTCAAAAATTAACAATTTTGTAGTATTATATATTCAGTGTGCGCATCTTTAGAATGCGTACTTTTGGTGGTTATTATGTTTGGAAAAAATAAAGAAGAAAAAGTAAACAATACAGAGAATGAACATTCAATGAAACATGCTAAAGAAGATATCAAAGACTTAGAGAAAAAAGCGTCTTCTAGATTTCAAAAAGCGAAAAGTTTCTTCAAAGAGACATATAATAAAAGGATTATGTATATGTATATTGTATGTGCGCTTGGAGTAACTTTTTTAATTGAGGTTTTAGCTAGAGGTTCACTGCTTAAAGGCATTTATTATGTTATATCATCACCATATGTATTTATAGTTAATGCATTGATAGTGCTAATGACTTTGTCTGTTACATTGCTATTTAGAAGAAGATTCTTTGGTATGGCACTAATTAGTTTAATTTGGATTATTTTTGGTGTTAGTAATTGCATTTTGATGGCAAACAGAGTTACACCTTTTACGGCAGTGGACTTGATGCTTATTGATAGTGCATTTGATGTGCTAAATAAATATTTTGACTTTTGGCAGATTGTTTTAGTAATTATTGCTTTAATAGCAGCTATTATTGGAATAGTTTATTTGTGTTTCAAAGCACCAAAAGTAAATCATAAAATTCAGTATGTAAGAAACATAGCAGCCATAGTTATCATTTGGGCTATAGGTTTTGGGTCTATACAGTTAGGTCTTGGTTCGGGTCTAATTCCTAGGCAGTTTGGTAACTTGAGAGATAGTTATACTTCTTATGGCTTTGTTTATTGTTTTACCAACAGTTTGGTCAATACTGGTGTAAAAAAACCTGAAGACTATTCAGAAGAAGCAATTCGCGCTTTGATTAATGGAAAAACTTATGAGAAAGCGAAATCCAAACCAAATATTATATTCTTGCAGTTAGAATCATTTTTTGACTTAAAGAAAGTTAAAAATATTAAACTATCTAAAGATCCAGTACCAACATTTACTGAGTTAAAGAAAAAGTATCCAAGCGGGTATTTGAATGTACCAGTGGTAGGAGCAGGTACAGTTAATACTGAATTTGAGGTTATGACAGGAATGAATATGGATGATTTTGGACCGGGCGAATATCCGTTTAAAACAATTCTTAATAAAAAATCTTGCGAGAGTATTGCGTTTAACCTAAAACCATACGGTTATACCGCTCAAGCTATTCATAATAATACAGCTACGTTCTATGGAAGAAATCAAGTATTTGCTAATCTTGGATATGATACGTTCACCACTATTGAGAATATGGATGAACTAGAAAAAACACAGGCTGATGATGAAAAGGCTTGGGCAAAGGATAAATGCTTAACAAAATATATTTTTGATTGTTTAAAGTCTACAAAGAAGCAAGACTTGATTTATACTATTTCAGTTCAAGGACATGGAGCATATCCTACAGAGGATATGGGCTCATCCATTAAGGTCACGGGAATAGATGATGAAGGGGTTAAAAATCAGTATCAATATTTTGCTACGCAAACTAATGAAATGGATTCATTTATTAAGGATTTAACTAAACGACTAAGTAAATTCAAGGAAGATACTATTCTAGTAATGTATGGTGATCATTTACCTTCTTTAGGTATTACAGCTAATAACTTAGTAAATGGAAATGTATATCAAACAGAGTATATCATTTGGTCTAACTTCAAGACTAAATATTCAAATGAGGATTTAGAAGCATATCAGTTAGAACCAAAAATATTAAAAAATCTTCATATAACTGAAGGTGAGATAAATAATTTTTCACAGAAACATAGAAAAGACAAAGATCAAAAAACTTACTTAGAAGGATTACACAAACTAGAGTATGACCAACTATACGGAAAGCATATTGCTAACAAAGGAAAGAATCCATATACTCCAACTAATTTAAGATTTGGTTTAAAAGAGGTTACTGTTAATTCAATTAATCCAATGTTCAACGATGTAGGAACTATTTATATTTATGGGGCTAATTTCACTCCATATAGTAAGGTCTATATAAACGATGAAAAGGTTGATACTATATATATCGATAGAACAACTTTAATTGTTCAAAATCCAGAACTAAAATCAGGGGATACATTTGTTGTTAAACAACAAAACTCCGATACGCATATTTTGTCCGAGACAAAGAAATTTACATATGCACCTGAAGAGACTAATCCTCACAAAACAAAAATTAAAGAAAAACAAAAAAATAAGAAACATAAAAAGAAATAGGTAAATTATGGATCTAGAATTTAAACTTCAAGTGTTTGAAGGTCCGTTGGATTTGTTGCTTCACTTGATTGAAAAAAACAAAATAGATATTTACGATATTCCTATTGTAGAAATTACAGACCAATATTTGGAGTATGTAAATCAAATGCCTAAAGAAGACTTGGATATGGCCAGTGAGTTTTTGCTTATGGCAGCTACGCTGATCGATATCAAGAGTAGAATGCTTCTTCCTAAGGAAGTGGATGAAGAAGGTAATGAAATTGATCCTAGAGCTGAGTTAGTTGAAAAGTTGATTGAATATAAAATGTATAAACACGCTGCAGCTGAGCTTCGCGACATGCAAGTATATGCTGGAAAGTCCTTATACAAAGAGGAAACGCTTCCAAAAGAAGTTAAAAAATATAGACAGCCGGTAGATTTAGATAAATTACTTAAAGATGTTGATCTTTCAAAATTAAATGAAATATTCCAAATGGTTCTTAGACGTCAGGTTGATAAGATTGACCCAGTTAGAAGCAAGTTTGGAACAATTGAAATGGAGGAAGTTAGTCTTCCTGAAAAGATGGATTTTGTTTCACATACTATTAAGACTAAAAAGAAATGTAGTTTTAAGCAGTTGTTAGAAAATTCTACGTCAAAGATAGAAGTTGTGGTTTCTTTCTTGGCGATATTAGAGTTAATAAAAGTAGGAGAGATTACAGTTTCTCAAGAAAACACTTTTGATGATATTTATATCACATCTAAAGAATAGGGGTTATAAAGATGGATAACAATAAAATGAAAGCAGATATTGAATCAATTCTTTTCACAATGGGTGAATCAGTGGAAATACCAGTTATTGCAAAAGCACTGGAAATAAAATCTGCAGATGTTAGAAAAATTGTAAAAGAGTTACAAGATGAATATGAAGAAGAGGGTAGAGGCTTAAAGATTATAGAACTTGATAATGCATACCAAATGTGCACAAAGCCTGAGACATATGAATCTTTAATTAAAGTTGCAAAGCAGCCCAAGAGGCAGGTGCTTACTGATGTATTGATGGAGACGCTTTCTATAGTTGCTTACAAGCAACCTGTCACAAAGACAGAGATTGAGAGAATTAGAGGAGTTAAATCCGATTTTGCAGTAAATAAACTTATCGAATATCAACTAGTGGAGGAAGTTGGAAGATTAGATGCACCCGGTCGTCCTTTGTTGTTTGGTACTACTGAAGAATTCTTGAGACGATTTGGAGTACAGTCTGCTGACACTTTACCGGTATTTGACCCAGACACTATTAATGAAATTAAGTCTGAAGTGGAAGATGAAGTTGTGTTCACTTCAAATGACCAATAAATTTGTTTGATAAATAACTAGGAGAAGCATTATGAAATTTACCAAAATGCATGGTTGTGGAAACGATTACGTTTACATTAATGGATTTGTTTACGATATTGATAATCCTGAAGAATTGTCGAAAAAAGTGAGTGATAGACACTTTGGAGTGGGCTCAGATGGTCTAATTTTAATTAATCCATCAAATGAGGCGGACTTTAGAATGAATATTTATAATGCGGATGGTTCTGAGGCCAAAATGTGTGGTAACGGAATTAGATGCGTAGGTAAATATGTCTACGACAAAGAAATGACAAATAAAAAAATTGTTACGGTTGAGACTTTATCAGGAATTAAAACATTATTTTTATCTGTGAATGATGAAGACAAAGTGGAATCAGTAAGAGTTAATGTTGGAAAACCATCACTTACTCCGGCTGAGATTCCTGTTGTATCAGAAGAGGAACAAGTGATAGACGAGAGCATTAAAGTTGCTGGTAAAAAGTTTAAAATGACTTGTATTTCAATGGGGAATCCACACTGTGTTGTATTTGTGGATGATGTAGATAATTTAGACATTGATAAGTATGGTCCTGAGTTTGAGAACAGTGAATTGTTCCCAGATAGAATTAACACTGAATTTGTTCAAGTGGTTGATAAGAATCATATTAAGATGAGAGTTTGGGAGAGAGGTTCTGGCGAGACTATGGCTTGTGGAACTGGCGCTAGTGCAAGTGCGGTGGCGTCTTATCTTAATGAGTTTACTGAAAATGAAGTTTATGTAGAGTTGCTTGGTGGAACACTTTACATTGAGTACGATACCAATGAGGATTCTGTTTATATGACAGGTCCGGCTGAGATTTCCTTTGAAGGAGAGATTGAAGAATAATGTTAGGCAGATTGCTTGAGAGAATTGAATATAAAATTATTCAAGGTGATACAAATATCGCTATTAATAATCTTTGCTATGATTCTAGAAAAGTAGAAAAGGGCGATGTATTTGTCTGCATCAAAGGTGCCGGTTTTGATGCACATGATTTTGTGGATGATGTGGTAAAAAAAGGTGTTGCAGCTCTTATTGTACAAGAAGATGTAAATGTGCAAGAAAATGTTACTGTAGTAAAAGTTGAAAGCACTAGAAAAGCTTTGGCTTATATGTCTGCTGCATACTTTGATTATCCCGCAGAACAAATTACAACTATTGGTATTACAGGAACAAAAGGCAAAACTACAACCACATATATGGTTAAATCAGTTCTTGATAGTGTTGGAATAAAAACAGGGCTTATTGGAACTATTGGAGCTGTTTATGGGGACGAAATAATTAAAACCGCAAACACTACGCCAGAGTCATTTATCATTCAAGAGGCTTTTAGAAAGATGGTAGATGCAGGAATGCAGTGTGTAGTTATGGAGGTTTCTTCTCAAGGGTTGATGCTTGATAGAGTAGCTGGATTTACATTTGACTACGGTATATTTACTAACTTAGAGCCAGATCATATTGGTCCTAATGAACATACTAGTTTTGAACATTACTTAGAGTGCAAAGCTATGCTATTTAAGCAGTGCAAGCACGCTATTGTTAATATAGATGACAAACATACAAAAGAAATATTAGAAAACTCTACATGTGATGTGGAAACATACGGCGTGGAAAATGATGCTGACTTTAGAGCTACTAATATTGATCTATTTACTAAACCTGGTAAACTTTGCGTTTCATATGACTTGACGGGCAAGATAGAAATGCCAGTTGAAATTCATGTGCCTGGATTATTTAGTGTTTATAACAGTTTGTGTGCAATTGCTATTTGCTCACACTTGACTGATGACAAAGAAGTGATTAAGAAAGCGCTTATAGACATCAGCGTCAAAGGTCGTGTGGAGATAGTTAAAGTATCCGAAAGATTTGTTTTTATGATTGACTATGCCCATAATGCTATGAGCTTGGAAAGTTTGCTTACAAGTTTAAAAGAATATAATCCAAAGAGAATAGTTACAATCTTTGGCTGTGGTGGAAATAGAAGTAAAGATAGAAGATACGAGATGGGTGAAGTGTCATCTAAGCTTGCTGACTTTACAGTTGTTACTTCAGATAACCCAAGATTTGAAGAGCCAATGGATATCATCAATGATATTCTAGTTGGCGTTAAAAAAGCAGACGGCGAGTATGTCACTGTGCCCGATAGAAAAGATGCCATTAGATATGCCATTATGAATGCAAAAGATGGCGACATTATTGTTTTGGCTGGAAAAGGTCATGAAGATTATCAAGAAATAAAGGGCGTAAAATATCCAATGGATGAGCGCACCTTAATTAATGAAGTGATCTCAGAAGATGAGGTTAAAAAAGTATTGTAATTAATTTTTATTATTTATAGAGGCTAGATAATAGAAAGGTTTATTATGTGTGGAATATGCGGATTTATAGGTAAAGTGAATGATAGCAAAACGATTCTAAAGACAATGGTAGATAAAATTGCTCACAGAGGTCCAGATGATATGGGGATGTATGTGGATGATTTAGCTGCCCTTGGTCATAGACGTCTTAGCATTATTGACCTTAATCACGGAGTTCAACCCATGTATAATGAGACTGGTGATTTGGCTATTGTGTTTAACGGTGAGATTTATAATCACCTTGAACTAAGAGAGGATTTGATTCGCAAAGGTCATACCTTTGCAAATGAATCAGACACAGAGTGTTTGATTCACGGATATGAAGAATATGGAAAAGATTTCCTAACAATGCTTCGTGGTATGTTTGCATTTGTAATTTGGGACTCTAAATCTCAAACATTGTTTGGTGCCAGAGACTATTTTGGTATCAAACCTTTTTATTATGCAAATGTAAATAACAGTTTTGTATTTGGTTCGGAAATCAAATCTATATTAGATTTCCCTGGATATGAAAAAAAAGTGAATGAAGAAGCATTAGAACAATATTTAAGTTTCCAGTATTCAGTTTTACCTGAAACATTCTTTAAAGGAATATTTAAACTTCCTGCTGGACATTACTTTGAATTTAAAGATGGTAGTCTAGATATTCATAGGTATTTTGATCCAAAGTTAAAACCAAAAAATGATAAGACTTTAGATGAAACTGTATCTGATATAGAAAAGACAGTTCATGAGACAGTAGATGCTCATATGATAGCTGATGTGGAAGTTGGTTCGTTACTTTCTAGTGGTGTAGATTCTAGTTATGTGGTTTCTGAATTCCCAGCAGATAAAACATTTACTGTAGGATTTTTAGATAAGAAGAGTAAATATAATGAAATAAGATACGCTGAAGGTTTAGTGGAAGAATTGAATAAGAAAAATTTCAGCAAAACAATAAATAGTGACGAGTACTTTAATTCAATAGAGACTGTAATGTATTACATGGATGAGCCTTTGGCGGACCCATCATGTATAGCGCTTTATTTTGTGGATCAAATAGCGGCAGAGCAAATAAAAGTTGTTTTATCTGGTGAGGGAGCAGATGAGTTCTTTGGAGGTTACAATATTTATCACGAACCTATTTCTTTAAAGGGATATCAGCATGTTCCTAAGTTTATTAGAAAAGGTTTAGCTGGTATTGCAAAGTTGCTTCCAGATATTAAAGGTAGAGATTTCTTGATAAGGGGAAGTAAGACTGTAGAAGAGAGATTTATTGGAAATGCTAATATGTTCTCTGTGGAAGATAGGGAAAAACTTCTTAAAACTAAACTTACACACGTGTCTCCAAAAGATTTGGTTGCACACACATATGAAAAAGCTAAAAACTTAGATGATATTTCTAAAATGCAATATGTAGACATAAACTTCTGGCTTCAAGGAGATATTCTATTGAAAGCTGATAAGATGAGTATGGCACACTGCCTTGAATCAAGAGTACCATTTTTAGATATTAAAGTATTTAACTATGCTAAGAGATTACCTACAGAGTATAAAGTGACTGATGCGGCCACAAAGCGCGCATTTAGAATAGCGGCTAAGAAACATATTCCAGAAAAGACAGCAAATAAGAAAAAATTAGGATTCCCTGTTCCTATAAGAGTGTGGCTTTGCGAAAATGAATATTACAATAAAGTGTTGTCAATGCTTACAAGTGAAGTGGCGAAGAAATACTTTGACACAGACATCCTTGTAAAGTTGATGGAAGATCATAAAAAAGGAAAGGCAGACAACAGTAGAAGAATTTGGACTGTATATGTTTTTCTAGTTTGGCACAAAGTGTATTTTGAGGATGAAAACTTCACGCCAATAAATAAAGAATGGTTGGACAAGAGAGTACAAAAACTATAATATTAAACCTCAGTTTTACCACATAAAAAATGCCATTATTATGGTAAAAAATTTTACTTGAATATTGACGAAATAAGTATTAGTATAATACTTGGTAAAAATTGGGTTAGAGAACAATTTTACATAAATTTTGGAGGAAAAATCGATGAGCAATACAAAGGCAAGAGAGAGAATTAATAATCTTCTTGATGATAATAGTTTTGTGGAAATAGGGGCTCTAGTTAAGGCTAGGAGCACCGATTTTAATGTTAACGAAACTGATACACCATCAGATGGAGTAGTTACTGGATATGGACTTATTAACGGTGAATTAGTGTTCGTTTACAGTCAAGATCCAGATGTACTTGGTGGCTCTATTGGAGAGATGCATGCTAAGAAGATTATGAATATATATGACAAGGCTATTGATATGGGTGCACCTATCATTGGTCTAATTGATAGTTCTGGTTTTAGAGTTCAAGAGTCAGTAGATGCACTTGAAGCTTTTGGCCAGATTTATTTTATGCAGGTTGGTGCTTATGGCGTAATTCCACAAATTACTATGTTGTTTGGTGAGTGTGGTGGAGCTCTAAGCGTTCTTTCTAAATTATCAGACTTTACGTATATGGAAGAGACAAGTGCAAAACTATTTGTCAATTCACCAAATACTATTGCAGATAATAAAACTGTTGATAGTTCTTCGGCTAAGTATCAAGCAGAAGTGGGTAATGTAGACTTTGTTCTTCCTGAAGCAGAGATTTATACAAATGTAAGAAACTTAATATCAACTATTCCATCTAATTCATCAGTTCCTGCAGTGGATGCGGAAACTACTGATGATTTGAACCGTGGAGTAGATATAGAAGATAAGATTTCAAATCCTATCAATGCGATTCAAGAACTATCAGATGATGGTTTTGTAATGGAAGTAAAGAAAGATTTTTCAAAAGACATTGTTACAGCATTTATTAAATTGAATGGTGCAACAGTGGGAGTGGTTGCAAATAAAGAGTTTGATGGTGCAAGTAAACTTACAACAGACGGTCTTAAGAAAGCATCAGACTTTGTAATTACCTGCGATTCACTAGGACTTCCAATTTTAACTTTGACCAACTGTGAAGGTTTTGATTCGAGTTTTGAGACAGAAAAAGATGGTGTGAGTGAAGCATCTAACTTAGTGTTTGCTTTCTCAAATGCCACAGTTCCAAAGGTTAACTTGATTGTGGGTAAAGCTATAGGAAGTGGATATATGATTATGAATTCAAAAGCTACAGGCGCTGACATGGTTTATGCTTGGCCTAAGGCTAAGGTTTCTGTCATGGAACCTAAGAAGGCTGCAGAAGTGATGTATGGCGACAGTAGTAAGGTTAGTGAATTCGATAAACTTCAGGGTGATATTCAAAATGTAGCATCTAGAGGTTATATCGATTCAATTATAGAGCCTATTGATACTAGAAAATATCTTATTGGAGCATTTGAAATGCTTTATACAAAGGAGATCTAAGATGAAACGAATTCTATATCTTTCTTGTATTTTCCTGATTGCATGTTTATGTCTGGTTGGATGCAAGAAAAATAATGATAAAACTGCATATAATGAAAAAGATCTTCGTGAAATACAGATTAATCTTGTGGCAAATGCTTATGAGAAAAATCCTAATCTTTATAAGCAAAGCAGAAATATTGATCAATCCAAATATGCACTTGATCAAGAAAAACTTGAAAAAAAGTTAGAAGAGACTGTTAAAAAATTTCACAAAGAGTGTGGCAAAATAAAGTCTATTAAAAATGACACAAAATGTAGCTATGTAAATGGTGAGATTAATGTGACAACCACATTAGATTGTACAAAGCGTGATGCCACAGTAACATCATTATATAAATTTGATGAAGAGAATCATAATGCGATAACATTATATGAAATGACATTTGACGCTAAATATTCTACAGGTGAAAAATTAGCTCAGGCTGGTTCAAATACTTTAATAGGAATGGGAACTGTATTTGCAGTTTTAATATTTATCTTCTTAGTGATATCATGTTTTAGCTTATTCCCTAAAGTTAAAAAAGTGATTAAAAGAAAGAAAAAAATGGATACTGGACCTAGAAGTTTTGAAACAGTTCAAACGCGAAAAGATGAGGTGGATGACAGTGAATTAGTGGCAGTAATAACAGCGGCCATATCATCACTAGAGAAAAAATCTACAGATAGTTTTGTAGTTAGATCAATAAAGAGAAGATAATTAGTTTTTTGGAGGAAAACAAAATGAAAAGTTATACAATTACAGTAAATGGAAAAGCATACGACGTAACAGTTGAAGAAAAGGGAGAGGTTGCTAGCGCACCAGTTAGTGCACCAGGGCCAGCAGCTCCGCCAGTGGAAACACCAGCGCCAGTTTCATCTGGAAATGATGGTGATGTTCAAATCAAGGCTCCAATGCCTGGTAAAATAATGTCTATTAAGATTAAGCCAGGAGAGCAAGTAAGTAAGGGCGATACTATTATGGTATTTGAGGCTATGAAGATGGAAAACTCAGTTGTAGCTCCACAGGATGGTACAATTTCTAGCATTAAAGTGGAAGTTGGTAGTGAGTTTGAATCAGGTGCAGTTCTTGCAACTATGTAATTAGAAGACTATTGATAATTAGTCTTTGGAGGTACTTATGAATTTTACAGAAACATTGGACAACCTAGTTAATCAGACAGCGTTTTTAAACTTGTCTGTAGGCAATTATATTATGATTGCCATAGCTTGTGTTTTCCTTTTTCTTGCAATAAAAAAAGGATATGAGCCATTATTACTTGTTCCTATAGCGTTCGGTATGCTTTTAGTTAATATCTATCCAGATATTATTAAAGCACCGGTAGGTGAAGACGGAACAGGCGGTTTGTTATATTACTTCTTCAAACTAGACGAATGGAGTATTTTGCCATCACTAATCTTTATGGGTGTTGGCGCTATGACAGACTTCGGACCACTAATTGCTAATCCTAAAAGTTTCTTGTTAGGAGCGGCAGCACAGTTTGGAATTTACGGTGCATATTTCTTTGCTATATTTATGGGATTTGGTGGAAAGGCAGCTGCGGCTATATCGATAATTGGTGGTGCAGACGGACCTACATCCATTTTCCTTGCCGGTAAATTAGGACAGACAGCATTGCTGGGACCAATCGCGGTGGCGGCATATTCGTATATGTCCCTGGTTCCAATCATACAACCACCTATTATGAAACTGCTCACCACTGAGAAGGAAAGAAAAATCAAGATGGAACAGCTTCGTCCGGTTTCGAAACTAGAGAAGATTTTGTTCCCAATAATTGTTGCGATTGTGGTTTGTATGATTCTTCCTACTACAGCACCACTAGTTGGTATGTTAATGCTAGGTAACTTATTTAGAGAATCTGGTGTGGTACGTCAGTTACAAGATACTGCGTCAAATGCACTTATGTATATTGTTGTAATCTTACTTGGCACATCTGTGGGTGCGACCACTAGTGCAGAGGCATTCCTAAATGTAAGTACAATAAAAATTGTAATATTAGGTTTGTTAGCATTCTGTGTGGGTACAGCTGCTGGTGTTTTGTTTGGTAAGTTAATGTGTGTGGCTACACGTGGAAAGGTTAATCCGCTTATAGGATCTGCTGGAGTATCTGCGGTTCCAATGGCTGCTAGAGTTTCGCAGAAAGTAGGAACTGAAGCAGACCCATCAAACTTCCTTTTGATGCATGCTATGGGACCTAATGTGGCAGGTGTTATAGGAACAGCCGTGGCAGCTGGTACATTTATGGCGATATTTGGTATATAAAATAATTTGAAAATAACGAGGGAAAATTATGGCTAAGAAAGTAAAGATAGTAGAAACAGCATTAAGAGATGCTCATCAGTCATTGATAGCGACTAGAATGCCTACAGAAGAGATGCTTCCGATTGTTGATAAGATGGATAAAATTGGATATCACGCTGTAGAGTGTTGGGGTGGAGCTACATTTGATGCAGCATTACGTTTCTTGAAAGAGGATCCATGGGTAAGACTAAGAAAGCTTCGTGATGGATTTAAAAATACTAAACTTCAAATGTTGTTTAGAGGACAAAATATTTTGGGATATAACCATTATCCAGATGATGTAGTAGAATACTTCACACAGAAGTCTGTCGCTAATGGTATTGATATCATCAGAATCTTTGACTGTCTAAATGATTTGAGAAACCTAGAGACAGCAGTGAAGGCTGCAAAGAAAGAAGGAGCTGAAGCTCAGATTGCTTTGTCATATACATTGGGTGATGCATATACACTTGATTATTGGAAAGACATTGCTAAACGAATTGAAGATTTGGGTGCAGATTCACTTTGCGTAAAAGATATGGCTGGACTTTTAACTCCATATAAAGCAACAGAGTTAGTGAATGCTCTAAGAGAAGGAACTGATATTCCAATAGATATGCACACACACTGTACATCAGGTGTGGCACAGATGACATATTTAAAATCTGTGGAAGCAGGTGCTGATATTATTGATACAGCTATCTCTCCATTATCAATGGGAACATCTCAACCTCCAACAGAAGTTATGGTTGAGACATTTAAAGGCACAGAGTATGATACTGGTCTTGATATGAAAGCGCTTAAAGAAGTAGCTGACTACTTTAAACCATATAGAGAAGAATGCTTAGAAAGTGGATTATTAAGCCCTAAGGTAATGGGTGTTAACATTAACACATTGCTTTACCAAGTTCCTGGCGGAATGCTTTCAAATCTTGTTTCTCAACTTGATGAGATGGGTGCTTCAGATAAGTTTGAAGAAGTGCTAGAGGAAGTACCAAGAGTACGTAAGGATTTTGGCGAACCACCTTTGGTTACTCCTTCATCACAGATTGTGGGCACACAGGCTGTACTAAATGTAGTTATGGGTGAGAGATACAAGATGATTAATCAGCAAGCGAAGGATTTGTTAGCAGGAAAATATGGACAGACAGTTAAACCATTTAACGAGGAAGTTCAAAAGAAGGCTATTGGTGATGAAAAGCCAATCACATGCAGGCCTGCAGATTTGCTTGAGCCAGCTCTTCCAAAATATGAAGAAGATATTAAGCAGTGGAAGCAACAGGATGAAGACGTGCTTACTTATGCGTTGTTCCCTGAAGTGGCAAAAGACTTTTTCGAATATAGAGAGGCACAAGCTTCAAAGATAGACCCAAAGAAAATGGATATAGAAAACGGGGCATATCCTGTATAAAATAAAGGGCAGTTTATCTGCCCTTTTTGTTATTTTATTATGTCTAGAGTAATTGTTATAGGCGGAGGTGCATCAGGAATGATGGCAGCAATAGCTGCCAAACGTAATGGAAATGATGTCACGCTCTTAGAAAAAAATGAAAAGTTAGGTAAGAAATTGTTTATCACTGGAAAAGGCAGATGTAATCTAACTAATTCTTCTGATATTAATTCCCATATAAATAATTTAATGTCAAATCCTAAATTTATGTACAGCGCATTCAATGCGTTTGATTCTAATGACATTATTTCTCTAATAGAAGAGTCTGGTGTCAAAACAAAAGTTGAGCGCGGAAACAGAGTTTTCCCAAAGAGTGATAAATCATCAGACGTTATAAAGGCACTTAAGAAGCAACTCGATTCTTTAGGCGTAAATATCGTTTTAAAAGATGAAGTTAAAACCATAACTAAAGAAGATGAGTTTGTAATAAATGATGATCTTACTTGCGATGCATTGATTATTGCTACTGGCGGACTTTCATATAAATCTACTGGATCTACAGGAGATGGATATAAGTTTGCAAAACAATTTAGTCACAAAACCACAAAGACATATCCATCGTTAGTTCCATTCAATATAAAAGAAGATTACTGCAAAGAACTTCAAGGGTTATCGTTAAAGAATGTAAATCTAAAATTACTTAAGGATGATAAAATACTATATGAAGACTTAGGTGAAATGATATTTACTCATTTTGGAGTGAGCGGTCCATTGGTGCTAAGTGCTAGTTCCTTTGTCGTAGACAAAATGGATGATGGATACAAGATATCAATTGATTTAAAACCAGCGTTAGATGAAGCAACGCTTGATAAACGAATATTAAGAGATTTTGATAAGTATAAAAATAAAAATTTTAACAATTCTTTAAATGATTTGTTGCCTAAAAAGTTAATTCCCATTATTATTAAACTGTCGGAAATTGATGAATATAAAAAAGTAAATGAGATTACAAAAGAAGAGCGACAAAGATTAGTTAGATTGATAAAGAATTTAGAGTTAAGCATTGATGACCTAAGGGGTTATGATGAAGCAATCATCACTAAAGGCGGAGTAGATGTTAAAGAAATAAATCCAAAAACTATGGAATCTAAATTGGTGCCAGGACTTTACTTTGTAGGTGAAGTTTTGGACCTAGATTCATTAACTGGTGGGTATAACTTGCAACTAGCTTGGAGTACAGGTTATGTGGCAGGAAACAGTATATATTAGGAGGAAATATGTATAATATAGCAATCGACGGACCTGCAGGAGCGGGGAAAAGTACAATAGCAAAAATAGTGGCAAAGGAGCTTGGCTTTATTTATGTGGACACTGGTGCTATGTATAGAACTTTAGCTTTGGCATGCTTTAGAGACAGAATAGACACTACAGATGAGGAGGCTGTTGTTGCTAAGTGTGAAAGTGTTAAAGTAACACTTGGTTACGAAGATGGTACTCAGAAAGTTTATCTAAACGGAGAAGATGTGAGTACTGAGATTAGACGCGAGGAGATTGGTAATCTTACATCGGCTATAGCTGTTTATAGTGGAGTAAGAAAAATTTTGGTTGCTCTTCAGCAGAATTTAGCAGCAAAAAATAATGTAGTTATGGATGGAAGAGATATAGGAACTGCAGTACTTCCTAATGCTGACCTAAAAGTATATTTGACCGCCAGCGTTGAAACTAGGGCAAAGAGAAGATATGATGAGTTAGTAGAAAAAGGACAAAATTGTGATTTAAAAGAAATTGAAAAAGATATTGAAGATAGAGATTATAGAGATATGAATAGAGATGTTTCACCCCTTAGTCAAGCAGAAGATGCTGTACTAGTAGATTCTTCTGATATGACTATTGATGAAGTTGTTGCAAAAATTATTTCTTTGAAAGAGGATTAAGATGGAAGTAATTTTAGCTAAAAAAGCAGGATTTTGTTTCGGAGTACAGAAAGCCATTGATTTAGTGTATGACAAGGCGAACAGTTCTAGTAACAATATTTACACATATGGACCAATTATTCATAATGAAGAAGTGGTTTCTGATTTAGAGAGCAAAGGTGTAAAAGCAATAAATTTTGATGAGAACGAACTAAATGATTTGTCGGATTGCACTGTTGTAATTAGGTCCCACGGTGTAGGGAAAAGGATTTATGATTCTTTAGCACAGAAGAATTGTGAAGTGGTGGATGCCACATGTCCGTTTGTTAAAAAGATTCATAATATTGTGAAAGAAGAGAGCGAAAAAGGTCGAACTATTATTATAGTTGGAAGTGAATATCATCCTGAAGTGGAAGGTATCAAAGGATGGGTAAATGGCGATGCTTTTATAGTGGATAATGAGGAGGATGCTAGAAGTTTAAACTTGAATCCTAAAACTCCTGTATGTATCGTTTCTCAGACCACTTACAACCCTGAAAAGTTCTCCAAACTGGTTGAAATAATAGGGGAAAAAGGTTATGATAGTAATGTTGTGAATACTATTTGTAATGCCACTAATGAGCGTCAAACAGAGGCAAAAGACATTGCCAAAAAAGTAGATGCAATGATTGTTATTGGTGGTAAAAATAGTTCGAATACTCAAAAATTATATGAAATTTGTAAAGTAGAATGTGAAAATACTTTTTACATTCAAACTGCAAAGGATATAGATTTTGAGATGTTGAAGGATTTTAAAAAAATAGGTATTACAGCAGGGGCTTCCACCCCAAAGAATATTATTGAGGAGGTTCATACCAAATGTCAGAGATGAACAACGAATTTGAACAAATGTTAGATGAAAGTTTCAAGACTATCCGAAACGGAGAAGTGCTTGAAGGAAAGGTTATTTCAGTTAAGCCTGAAGAGGCTGTACTAAATATTGGTTACAAAGCTGATGGAATTCTTCCTGTTAACGAGTATTCTAACACTGCAGAAGATCTGACAACTGAGATTTCAGTCGGCGATGAACTGTCAGTAAAGGTTCTTAAGGTAAACGATGGCGAAGGTCAAGTAGCTTTATCATATAAGAGACTTGCTGCAGAGAAAGCAAATAAGAGACTTGAAGAAGCATTTGAAAACAATGAAGTTCTTAAAGCACCAGTTGTACAGATTCTAAAAGGTGGTTTAAGTGTAGATGTAGAAGGCGCTAGAGTATTTATTCCTGCTAGCTTGGTTTCAGATGTTTTTGAAAGAGATTTAAGCAAGTACGAAGGACAAGAAATTGAATTTGTTCTTACAGAATATAACCCTAGAAAGAGAAGAGTTATAGGCGATAGAAAACAGTTAGTTTCTAAAGAAAAAGAAGAAGCTAGAGCTGCATTACTTGAGAAGGTAAGTGTTGGAGACACTATCACTGGTACAGTTAAGAGCGTAGTTGATTTTGGTGCTTTTGTAGACATTGGTGGTGTTGATGGATTATTACATATTTCAGAAATGTCATGGGGCAGAATTGGAAATCCACGTAAACACTTTAAAGTAGGTGATGAAGTGACAGCATTCATCAAAGAGATTGACGGAGATAAGATTGCTCTTAGTCTTAAGTTTGAAGACACTAACCCATGGAATAATGCAAGTGAGAAATTTGCAGTGGGCGCTATTATAACTGGTACTGTTGCTAGAATGACAGACTTTGGATGTTTTGTAGAGATTGAGCCTGGTGTAGATGCATTGCTTCACGTTTCACAGATTGCTAGACATCATGTTGATAAGCCGTCTGATGAACTTAAAGTGGGCGATGTGGTTGAAGCTAAGATTGTTGAATTTAATGAAGAAGAAAAGAAGATTAGCATAAGCAGAAAAGTGCTTCTTCCAGAAGAACCAAAGGAAGAACCTGAGGAAGAGAAAGAAGAAGTTCCAGAAATGCCTACACAGGAAGAAGAGCCTGATTCATCTTTTGCAGATGCTATTGCTGCAGCTCAAGATGAAGTGGCAGATGTAGTAGATTCGGCCAAAGAAAATATTGAAGAGGCACAGGAAACTGTAGATACACCTGCAGATGATTCTGAAGAAGCACAGGAAGCTGTAGATACACCTGCAGATGATTCTGAAGAAGCACAGGAAGCTGTAGATACACCTGCAGATGATTCTGAAGAAGAATAATAAATAACGAAAATAACTTAAAAAAGCAGGCTTTGGTCTGCTTTTTGTTTTGTTTAAGGGAAGATATGAGAGTAATATCAGGAAGCGCTAGAAGTTTAAAACTAAAGACTTTAGAAGGGTTGGATACTAGACCTACCACAGACAGAATTAAAGAAACTCTTTTTAATATGATTCAAAATGATATTTATGGATGCAGTTTTTTAGATATTTTTGCTGGAAGCGGAGGAATTGGTATTGAGGCTTTAAGCAGAGGTGCCAAAGAAGCAGTATTTGTTGATAATAATCCAAAATCAATTGATATTATTAACGATAATCTTGAGTTTACTAAACTTAAAAATAATGCTGTTGTTTTGAATAAGTCTTACGAGCTTGCTATCGCTATGTTAGAAGACCAAAACTATTCCTTTGACATAGTCTTTATGGACCCTCCATACAATAAAGGTTTTGAAAAAAATGTTCTTGAACTACTTACAAAATCAGTTATAATAAACAATAATACTATCATAATAGTTGAAGCATCCTTAGATACAAACTTTGATTATTTAGATAGTTTAGGCTTTGTTTTATATAAAGAAAAGAAGTATAAAACAAACAAGCATTTATTTATTAAAAAGGTGAATTAAATGACTAGAGCTATTTATCCGGGGAGTTTTGATCCGGTTACAAACGGACATTTAGACGTGATTAAGAGATCTGCCAAAATTGTAGATGAACTGATAGTGGGAGTGCTTAATAATAATTTAAAATCTCCGTTGTTTAATGTTGATAATCGTGTTAAAATGTTAAATGAAGTTGTGGCAGACATACCTAATGTAAAGGTTATGGCTTTTGATGGATTGCTTGTTGATTTTGCCCATCAAGTAGATGCACAAGTTATAATTAGAGGTTTGAGAGCTGTTACAGATTTTGAATATGAATTGCAAATGTCACAAACTAATATGGTTTTGGATGACAACATTGAGACACTTTTTTTATCAACTAAACTAGAGTATGCATATTTAAATTCAAGCACAGTGAAAGAAGTGGCATCGCATGGTGGAGATATTAGTAGATTCGTACCTGACGTTGTTGCAAAACAAATTATTAATAAAATTGAGGAATTAAAGGAGAACAAAAATGAGTAAGATTGAACAGATAATCACAGAGATTGAGGAATATATTGATAATTGTAAATTTCAGCCATTATCAACATCTAAAATCATTGTAAACAAAGATGATATAGATGAACTATTGGCTGAGTTGAGACTTCGTACACCAGAAGAAATCAAGAAGTATCAAAAGATTATCGCTAATAAAGATGCTATTATAAATGACGCAAAAGAAAGATCAGAAGCTATGATTTCAGAAGCTACAGCTCACATTAATCAGTTGGTAAGTGAGCACGAGATTATGCAGAAAGCATATGCTGAAGCAAATTCTGTTATCGATCAAGCTCAAACAGAAGCTCAGGGTATTTTAGATTCAGCTAAAGCTGAGGCTAATGACCTTAAGACAAGAGCTATGCAATACACTGATGATATTCTTTCAAATGTACAGAGCATTCTTTCTACAGGACTTCAAAATTTTGGGGCAGCTCAAGAGAGATTAATGACAGATATGGATGATTCATTAAATGTTGTAGTTCAGAGTAGAAAAGAATTGGCTGGACAAGATCAAGCTCCTTCATATGAGGAAAAACCTCAAGAAGAAGCAACAGTTGATTTAGATGACTAATAATAAATAAGAAACTATTTAGAAGTGAATCTCTATATTTAGAGATTCACTTTTTTAAGGATTAACATTATGGAAATAGCATCAATATGTAGCGGAAGCAGTGGAAATTGCATATTAGTGAAGAGTGATGATATTAATATTTTAGTAGATGCAGGCATTAGCAATAAACGTATTGAAGGTGGTTTGAATTTCTTTGATACTTCCCCCAATGAAATAGACGCTATTGTAATAACTCATGAGCACTCTGATCATATCAAAGGTATTGGTGTTTTCTTAAGAGCACACCCAGTTACTGTTTATGCTACTAAAGGCACAATTGATTATATTTTGAATTCATCTTCCACAGGTGAAGTGGATGAAGACTTGTTTGAAGAGATAGAATCTGGTGAAGAGTTTTTTGTTGGTAATATGAAGATTAATGCGTTATCAACTAGTCATGATGCTTCAGATTCTGTTTGTTATAGATTTGATGATGGGAAAAAGTCTTGCGCTATAGTAACTGACTTAGGATACTATCACGATGAGTTAGTTGATTCGCTTCAAAATTTGGATGCTATTTTGGTTGAGGCTAATCATGACTTAAAAATGTTAGAAGTGGGTCCTTATCCGTATCACCTTAAAAGTAGGATATGGAGTGATGAAGGACACCTATCAAATGAGGCATGCGGACAGTTGTTAAGCGAGATTATTTCTGATAGAATGCAATACATTATTCTGGGACATTTGAGCAAGGATAATAATTATCCAGAACTTGCGTTTGAAACAGTTCGAAATGAATTAATGTTTAATGATATTGATATAAAAGAAATGGATATTGAGATTAAGGTTGCGAGAAGGGATCAGCCATCTTGCGATATAATAATATAAACTGGAGGAAATTATGAACAAGATTATTATTACGGTTGTGGGAAAAGATACTGTTGGAATTATTGCGAAAGTATGTACATACCTATCAGAGCACAAAGTGAATATTCTTGATATTTCACAGACTATTGTGCAGGATTATTTCAATATGATGATGGTGGTAGATGCTAGTGGATGTGAAGTGGATTTTGATACTTTGTCTGATGCACTTGATGGTATTGGGCAGGATATTGGCGTAAGCATTAGAACTCAGAGTCAAGAAATATTTGACAGTATGCACAGAGTATAACTGGAGGAAGTTATGATTAGTCGTTTTGAAGTACAAGAAACAAACAAGATGATTGATAACTATAATCTAGATGTTAGAACTATTACACTTGGTATTAGTTTGCTAGATTGTATTACTGATGATCTTGATAAATTAAATGAAAATATTTATAACAAGATTAAAGGTCTTGCGTCTAACCTTGTAGAAACTGGTGATGATATTTCTAAGGAGTATGGAATTCCTATTGTCAACAAGAGAATTTCTGTCACTCCAATTGCTCTTGTAGGTGGACAAGCTTGTAAGACATCAGATGACTTTGTGACTATTGCTAAGACTTTAGATAAGGTGGCAAAGGAAGTGGGAGTTAACTTCCTTGGCGGTTATTCTGCGCTTGTAAGCAAAGGTATGACTAAGGCAGAAGAACTTTTGATTAAGTCTATTCCTAAGGCTCTGGCTGAGACTGAAAGAGTTTGTAGTTCTGTTAATGTTGGTTCTACTAAAACTGGACTAAACATGGATGCAGTTAGACTTATGGGTGAAATAGTAAAAGAGACTGCAGAGTTTACCAAGGAAGATGATTCATTAGGCTGCGCCAAATTAGTTGTATTCTGTAATGCTCCTGATGACAATCCATTTATGGCTGGCGCATTTCATGGAGTAACTGAAGCAGATGCAGTTATAAATGTTGGCGTTTCAGGTCCGGGCGTAGTTAGACATGCTATTAAGAAAGTACGCGGAGAAAGTTTCGATGTTCTTTGCGATACAATAAAGAAAACCGCATTCAAGGTGACAAGAGTAGGATATATGGTGGCTAACGAAGCTGCTAAGAGACTTAATGTTCCATTTGGAATTATTGATTTGTCCTTAGCACCTACACCGGCTGTTGGTGATTCTGTTGCTAATATTTTAGAAGAGATTGGTTTGGAAAAAGCTGGTGCTCCTGGTACTACAGCGGCTCTTGCATTGTTAAATGACCAAGTCAAAAAAGGTGGTGTTATGGCATCATCATATGTAGGTGGATTAAGCGGTGCTTTTATTCCAGTCAGTGAAGATCAAGGGATGATAGATGCTGTGGAAGAAGGCGCGCTCACAATAGAAAAATTAGAAGCTATGACTTGTGTATGTTCAGTAGGCTTAGATATGATTGCTATTCCAGGTGATACTAGTGCAAGCACAATTTCAGGTATTATTGCAGACGAAGCTGCTATTGGTATGATTAACCAAAAGACTACGGCTGTTAGAATTATTCCTGTTATTGGAAAAGATGTGGGAGAAGAAGTAGAGTTTGGTGGATTACTTGGACATGCTCCTATTATGCCGGTTAACAAATTTTCTTGTGAGAATTTTGTCAACAGAACAGGTCAAATTCCAGCCCCAATTCATAGTTTTAAAAACTAGTTTTTTTTCATTCGACACAAAAAAATACTTCCAATGAAAATAACAAAAATTTTCTTATGGAAGTATTTTTTTTGCTTTAAACTGAATAATTTTTAGTTTTGAAACTTCGAATTGGAGTGTAAATGGTCGTGATATAAAATTACTTTACAACAATTTGTCTTTCGAATTCATTTGGAATAATTTCTTTATATTTTGTCATATATACTAAACGATATAGATTATCAGCGTATAATTGAATGTCTAATAATTTTTTATCTAGACCAGTTGCGTTTTGATAGTGAGTTGAGAACTTGCTGATAAGTGGAATTTTTGAATTGTCATTGATAATTGAAATAAGATTTGATGCACGGTTTATTCCAAGTAGTCTAGCAGAAGTAAAGTAGTTATTATTTATAGCGTCCATTACATCAACTTTCTTTAAATTTAACATAATATGAAGCAAAGCTCTTGATATAGCTGTTTTAGTATTGTTTTTAGAATCAATTTGTTTTATAAAATTTTCTATGTCTGTATAAAGAATTTTTTGATTAAAAATTCGATTTGCAAATTCTTTACCCACATCTAAGTATTTGTCATAATTTTTTGAACTAAGTAGTGCTTTTCCGAGCAACTGGTCAAAATCGCTTAAAAATAATGGTTTAGTGTTATCGTAAAATTTATATGCATTTGATGGAACTAGTGGTTTAATATTATGTTTTTTCTTTAACTCATTTCTTATAGCATTAGCAGAAACAAAATCATATGTAATATCTTTAGATGAGTAATCAGCACCCACACGTTTAATGGCTAATGGTTTCAAATTTGAGTCAAAATATTTAATTGCTTTCATATATTCAATTGCCAAAATATTGTTTGGTGATTTTAGAGTCAGTTCTGTTTCGTCTTCATTAATGTTTTTAGTGTTTTTTAAATATTTTTTTAGAGCATATGATCTAGCTTTTGGGAATGATACACCCTCAGCTAAATGGTTTTTTAATAATTCCTTATATTCATATGGTTCTTTATTTAAAACATTAGCAATAACAGGAAGGATTTTGATGTTTTCTGTCTCGCAACCGAAGCAAAGATAATCAACACATCCTATATCTGTCAAAAACTTAACACTGGCTCTAGCGAATGTCTCTGCAGAAGCAGTAGCGTAATATACTGGCAATTCAAAAACAGCATCCACTCCGTTTGATAATGCAGCCCTCGTACGTACTGTTTTGTCGTATATACTTGGCTCTCCGCGTTGTACGAAATTGCCACTACAAACTACTATGACATTATCTGCGCCAGTGATGCTCTTTGCTTTCTCAATTATATATTTGTGACCTTTGTGAAACGGATTGAATTCCGCTATCATTCCTATTGTTTTCATAGTTTTTCCTTAACGAGTATTTTAGCATTTATAAAAATTCATTTCAATTATATTATATTGTTTAATAAATTTAGATAGTATATAATGAATATTATGTATGTTTAAGGAGATTTTTTATGAAATTTATTGACTCATTAAAAGAGAAAGCAAGAGGGAATAGAAAGACAATAGTCCTTCCTGAGGGTATGGATAGGCGTACTTATGAGGCTGCGTCAAAGGCAGTGAAGGACGATTTTGCGGATCTAATTATTCTTGCCTCAGAAGAACAAAAATATGAGATAGCACAAGATTTGGATTTGAATGGAATTACTTTTATAGATCCTAAGGAAGATGCAAATCTTAGAGAATATACTGATCAATTATTTGAACTTCGCAAGGCGAAGGGTATGACTAAACGTCAAGCTAAAGCTTTGCTCATTAGTGATTATATGTACTTTGCATGCATGATGGTTTTAAATGGCCATGCAGACGGAGTAGTTTCGGGTGCATGTCATTCATCGGCTAATACGCTCAGACCATCACTTCAAATTATTAAAACAAAACCTGGCAGCAAATTAGTATCAGCTTTCTTTGTTATCTGTGTGGATGATAAAGAATCGGATGAAGATGAAGTATTTGTATTAGGAGACTGCGGTCTAAATCAAAATCCTAATGCAGCACAACTTGCTGATATTGCAGCAAGTAGTGCTGAATCATATGAGTATTTGGTGGGTGAAACTCCAAGAGTAGCTATGCTTTCGCATTCTACATATGGAAGCGCAGCACACCCTGATGTTACAAAAGTAATTGAAGCTACAGAGATTGCTCAGAAAGAATATCCTCAGTATTTGATTGATGGAGAACTTCAAACTGATGCAGCTTTAGTGCCAGAAATAGCCGAGTTTAAAGCGCCTAATAGTAAAGTGGCTGGAAATGCAAATGTTCTTATATTCCCAGATTTAGATGCGGGAAATATTGGATATAAACTTTTGCAAAGACTTGGAAGTGCAGAGGCTTATGGTCCTCTAACTCAAGGAATTGCAAAACCTATTAACGATTTATCGAGAGGATGTAGCGTGGACGATATTGTGGGCGTTATAGCAATCACAGCGGTCCAGGCTCAGGATTAATATGCAAGTTTTAGTTATTAACTGTGGTAGTTCATCACTTAAGTTTCAATTGATTGATTCAGAGACTGAAAATGTCCTAGCGAAAGGTCTTTGTGAGAGAATTGGAATAGATGGAAGTTCTATCACATATAAAACAGAAGAAAAGATTACAAAAGAAATTGAAATGCCTACTCACAATGAAGCTATCAAGGCGGTAATAGATATGCTTACAGATTCTGAAGTAGGTGTAGTTTCTAATATGAGTCAGATAAAAGCTGTTGGACATAGAGTAGTGCACGGTGGAGAATATTTCAGCGAGCCTATTCTTTTGGATGAAGAAGCATTGAATAAAATTGAAAAGTGTAATGATTTAGCACCTCTTCACAACCCTGCTAATATTATTGGAATTAGGGCGTGCATGGAGATTATGCCAGGCATTCCTAATGTAGGTGTGTTTGATACAGCATTTCACCAAACCATGGACGCGGCTAGCTTCTTATATGCAATTCCAAGAAAGTTTTATGATAAATATAAAATTAGAAGATATGGATTCCACGGAACATCTCACAGTTTTGTTTCAAAAAGAATAGCAGAAATTCTTGGCAAACCATATGACAGTTTAAAGACTATTGTTTGTCATTTGGGTAATGGTGCAAGTATATGTGCAGTTGATAAAGGCAAATCGGTGGATACTAGTATGGGATTAACTCCCTTGTCGGGCGTGGTTATGGGTACTAGATCTGGTGATATAGATCCTGGAATTTTAGAAGTGATATCAAACTTTGAAAATATTGATGTAAAAGAAGTGACTAGAATTCTTAATAAGGAATCTGGTGTTTATGGATTATCAGAAAATTCTAGTGATTTTAGAGATATAAACAAAGCAATTGATGAGGGTGATGAAAATGCTAAAGAGGCTATGGATGTTTATGTAAGAGCAATAGTTAGATTTATTGGCGCATATGTAGCAGTTATGAATGGTGTGGATGCCATAGTCTTTACTGCGGGCGTAGGTGAGAACAATCCAAATATTAGAAAAAAAGTTTGTGAGCACCTTTCGTACTTAGGAATTGCAATAGATGATAATGCTAATGAAACCTGTGGCGAAGAAGTGAAAATTTCAACAGTTGATTCAAAGGTGGACGTATATGTGGTTCCTACTAATGAGGAACTTGCTATATGCCAAGAGACAGTAAAATTAGTTGGAAACTCAAATTAAAAAGTATTTGACAAACATATAACTGATATGTATAATTGTTAAAGTGTCTTTGAGAAAGACTATTAAATAACGAACTTTAAGGAGGTGTATACAATGTCTATATGTCCTAAAAATAAATCTTCTAAAGGAAGAAGAGATAGAAGAAGAGCTAACTGGAAAATGAAGGCTCCAAACCTTGTAAAATGTAGTAAATGTGGTGCATTAATGATGCCTCATAGAGTTTGCAAGGCTTGTGGAAGTTACAATAAAAAAGAGATTATTTCAGTAGAAGATTAATTAATAATTAAATTGTAAAAAAGAAACTCATTTGTTTATGAGGTTCTTTTTTTATGCCTTAAAAACCCTTTATTTATCAAGTTTTAGCGAGTTTTTTGCCTTGAATTTAACTGTTTTTTTTAGTATACTCTTATGGTGTGAAAAGGAGAGAATTATGTCAAAAACTATAGTTGCATTAGACTGTATGGGTGGCGATTATGCACCTGTAGAAACTGTAAAAGCTGCTGTTGAGGCGTTGAGAGAAAACAACGAAATTTTTATCAAATTATTTGGTAAAGAAGACGATATAAAACTTGAACTTGATAAGTATGATGATGCTGAAAAGTATACAGATAGATATGAAATAATAGATGCACCTGAGGTCATTGAGATGGATGAATCACCTGTTAAGGCTATCAGAACTAAAACAGAATCATCTATTGTAAAGTGTCTATATGCAGTTAAGCATGGCGAGGCTGATGCTATGGTATCGGCGGGTAGTACAGGTGCCAACTTAGTGGGTGGACATGTAGTTATCGGAAGGCTTAAAGGTGTGGAAAGACCACCTTTAGCTCCGTTTCTTCCAACTAAGGATGGCCCAGTTCTTTTGATAGACTGTGGCGCCAATGTAGACGCCAGACCTAGTCACTTAGTTCAGTTTGCAAAGATGGGATCTATCTATGTGCAAAACTCAATGGGTATTGAAAGCCCTAGAGTAGGTCTAATCAATATTGGTGCAGAGGAAGAAAAAGGAAATGCACTTACTAAAGAGACATTTGAACTTCTCAAAGATGTTGATGATATTAACTTTGCAGGAAATGTGGAAGCTAGAGATATTCCAGATGGTGCTGTGGATGTAGCGGTCTGTGATGCTTTTGTCGGAAACGTTATTCTTAAGACTTACGAGGGTGTGGGAGCAGTTTTGCTTAGCACAATAAAACAATCACTTATGTCTAGCTTAAAGACTAAAATTGGAGCACTACTTATCAAAGGTAAACTTAAGAAGACTCTTAAAAAATTTGATATTGAACAATATGGCGGAGCGCCTATGCTCGGACTTAAAGGTTTGCTTGTTAAGACACATGGTAATTCAAAATCAGTAGAGATTAAGAATTCCATTTTACAGTGCGCAATGTTTAAAGAATATGACATTAATAATAAAATAAAAGATAGTATCGCAGATACACAGGAGGAAAAATAATGGAATTAGAAAAATTGATTAATGTAATAGCTGAAGTATTAGATATAGACGCATCAACTATTACAGCAGATAGCAGATTTGTAGAGGACTTAGGAGCAGATTCACTAGATTTTTTGGAAATTGTTATGAGCGTTGAAGATGAATTTGGAATCAAAGTTCCTGTAGAAGATGTTAAAGATATAGCGACTGTTAAGGACGCATACGAAGAGATTAAGAAGGCATTATAATTGATGTACTATTTAAGCCCTAACTCAGGGCTTAAATCTATGTAATGGATTAATATGAATACTAATTTAGATGAATTACAGAATAGCATTGAGTATAGTTTTAAAGATGAAAAACTATTAGTGACAGCACTCACGCACAAATCTTATGTTGTTAACAATGAAGATGGCGAAGTTAACAATGAACGCATGGAGTATTTGGGTGATGCTGTATTAGAATTAGTTTCTAGTGATTATTTATTTAAGAACTATAAGAAGATGAGTGAAGGTGAAATGACAAAACTTCGTGCAAGTTTAGTTTGTGAGCCAGCTCTTGCTATCGATGCTAGAGAGATTAATCTTCAAGATTTTTTATTCCTAGGCAAGGGTGAAGAGAACACTGGAGGAAGAGATAGAGACTCTATAGTGTCTGATGCCTTTGAAGCATTGATTGGTGCTATATACTTGGATGGTGGAATGGAAGAAGCTACTAAATTTATTTGTTCATTTGTTTTGAATGACATTGAACATAAGCAAAAGTTTTATGACAGTAAAACTACATTGCAGGAAATGGTAGATGCTACCAATCTTGGGAAACTTGGTTATGAGATTGTTAAAGAAAGTGGACCTGATCACAATAAAGTCTTTGACGCAGTAGTAAAATTAAATGATGAAATAATAGGTAGTGGTACTGGTCAAACTAAAAAGCATGCAGAGCAAAATGCTGCTATTGATGCATTAAATAAAATAAATAAGTAATTAATATAAATATTTAAGCGAGGAAAGTATGTATTTAAAGAACATTGAAATTCACGGATTTAAATCATTTGCTAACAAAATAAATTTTGAATTTCATAATGGAATTACGGGTATCGTTGGTCCTAACGGATCAGGTAAAAGTAATGTGGCAGATGCCGTAAGATGGGTTTTGGGTGAACAGAAAACAAAACAGCTTCGTTCATCAAAGATGGAGGATGTTATCTTTTCTGGAACAGAAAACCGAAAACCTATGGGTTATGCATTTGTATCTATTACATTTGATAACTCAGACCACAAATTAAATGTAGACTATAACGAGGTGACAGTTTCTCGTCGTCTATTTAGGTCAGGCGAAAGTGAGTATATGATTAATGGTACTCAGGTTCGTCTTCGTGATGTGCACGAGATGTTCTATGACACTGGTATTGGTAAAGAGGGTTACTCAATCATTGGTCAGGGCCAGATTGACAAAATCCTAAGTAGCAAGCCCGAAGATAGACGTGAACTTTTTGACGAGGCAGCTGGTATTGTTAAGTTTAAGAGAAGAAAGAATGAGGCTATTAAAAAACTTAATGATCAAAACCAACATCTAGTTCGTGTTACAGACATTTTAACAGAATTAGAACGCCAGGTTGGTCCGCTTGAAAAACAGTGCGAGAAAGCTAAACGTTATCTTGAATTAAAAGATGATTTAAAGACTAACGATGTAAATATGTTCTTGATTGAGATGGATGAAATCAAGACAAAGACATCTGAAATAAATGAAAAGTTAGATATCGCATCTAACGATATGAACAATGCTAATGAAGAATTTGAGCAGATAAAGACTGATTATAAGAAGTTAGAAGAATTGCTAGAAGAACTTAATGAGACTATCGAGACAAAACAGTTGACTCTAAATGAGACTACTCTAAACATTGAAAAGTTAGAAGGTCAAATAAACGTTATCAAAGAGCAGATCAACTCCGCAAAGAGTAATGAGTCATTTATTAATTCTAGAATTGATTCTGTAAAAGGCGAGATCGATTCTAGAAATAAAGAGTTAGCTGAAAGAGAAAAAGAAAAGAATGAGAATGAGATTCTTCTTAACCAAGCTATAGAGAAACAGACTAAACAAAATGAAATAATCAGCAAGCTTACTTGGGACATTAAAGCATTAGAGTCAGAGATTGAGAGAGACAAAGAAGAGATTATTGAAATCTTGAGTACTAAGTCATCCATCGAATCAAAGATTGAAAGATTTGATGCTATGCTTGAGCAGATCAATATTAGAAAGTCTCAAATTAATCAGAAGTTAGTAGATTTTGAAAGCAAGAAGTCTAGTAAAGAAAATGTTATTAATCAGTTAACTAAAGAATTAGAAGATATTAACAAAGAGATTGAAAGTTTTAAAGAAACTGTAGATAACTACAGTAATCAGTTAGCTGATTTAAAAGTAAAAAAACAAAATCTATCTAAAAAGTTAGAAAATAATCAGCAAGCATATACAAAATCTATTTCCAATTTAGAAGCGCTCAAAAATATTACAGAGCGTTACGAAGGATACGGAAATAGTGTTAAGCGTGTTATGGAACTGAAAGATTCCAAGCAAGGAATTGTGGGTGTAGTTGCTGATATTATTAAAGTTGATAAAAAGTTTGAAACAGCTATTGAGACAGCTTTGGGTGGTAACGTTCAAAATGTAGTTACAGATTCTGAAACTACAGCCAAAGAAACTATTGAGTATTTGAAAAAGAATAAACTTGGACGTGCTACATTCTTGCCTCTAAGCAGTATGAGTGGAAAGACTAACTTTAACACTCCAGATGCACTGCAGGAGACAGGCGTCCTTGGTCTTGCCAGTGACTTGGTAAAAGTTGATCCTAAGTATGAGGGTGTTTCGAAATATTTGCTAGGTAGAGTTATGGTTGTGGATACTGTTGACCACGCTATTTCAATTGCTAGAAAATATAAATACAAAGTACGCATGGTTACTCTAGAAGGTGAGTATCTAAATGTTGGTGGCTCTATTGCCGGTGGAACGTTTAAGAATGCTTCTAATTTGCTTGGCAGACGAAGAGAAATTGAAGAGTTAGAGGCTAAAATTAAACAACTTTCTGAAGAGAAAGTTCAGTTAGATAAGGATATTATTAAAAACAATAGTGAGATTAACGTCCTAAATGAAGAACTTGCCAAAGTTAACAAAGGACTACAAGAGCAAACCATTCTTAAAAATACGTGTGAGATTAATCTTAATACAGCAAATCAAGAAAAAGAAAATCTTGTTCTCGAGTTTGCTGATGTTAACAAAGAAAACGAAGAGATTGCTAATGAGATCAATGATATAAATAAAAACAGTTCCGAACTTAAGAGCAGTTTGTCTGGTCAGTCTGATAAGAGCAGTGAACTAGAAAAAGGCGTAAATGAAAAGAATGTAAAACTTGAGACTATGCGCAAAGAACTAGATGAGAAGAATACTGCTATAGAGGAAGTTAACATTGAGATTGCTAATATTAAGAGCAATCATCAATTTATTTCTGAGAAGATAGATGTATCTGTAAATGCTATTGAGTCTTTGACGCAGGAACTACAGGGAATTGAAGCAAACTCTAAAGAAAATATTGATGAAATTTCTGCTAGAAATGAAGCAATTGAGAATTGCCAGAAAGAGATAGTGGCGTCAAAAGAATCTATTGTTCAACTAGAAAAAGATATTGAGGAAGCGAAGAATAAAAAGGAACAGCAGAACAAAGAGCATAAAGAATTCTTTGAAAAGAGAGAGCAGATTAATGAGAAGATTACCAATTTAGACAAAGAAATATATCGCTTAACTTCACAGAAAGAAACATTTGAAGAGAAGACTGCAAACAAAGAAGCGTATATGTGGGAAGAATATGAACTCACATACAGAAATGCTCTAGAACTAAAACCAGAGGAACCTTTGGTAAAGGCTGATATTAAGAATGCTATTACAGAGATTAGACGTGAGATGAGAAGTCTAGGTGACGTTAATATAAACGCCATCGAGGAATACAAAGAAGTGAATGAACGCTACACATTTATGAAAGCTCAGCATGATGATTTGATGGCAGCTAAAGAAAATCTACTTAAGATTATCGATGAATTGGAAGTTGGAATGCGTAAGCAGTTTAAAGAAAAATTTGCTGAGATTAAAGTGGAATTTGATAATGTATTTAAAGAGTTGTTTGGCGGAGGTAAAGGTACAATTGAACTTACTGAGGCTGATGATATTTTGGATGCTGGTATTGACATTATTTCACAACCACCTGGAAAGAAACTACAGAATATGATGCAGCTATCTGGTGGTGAGAAAGCTTTAACTGCTATTAGTTTGATGTTTGCTATTCAAAATTTAAAACCATCGCCATTCTGTTTGCTTGACGAGATTGAAGCAGCACTTGATGGCACTAACGTTATTAGATTTGCTGATTATTTACATAAATTAACAGCTAATACACAGTTTATTGTAATTACTCATAGACGTGGAACAATGAACTCGGCAGACAGATTATACGGAATTACAATGCAAGAGAAAGGTATCTCCACTTTAGTATCAGTTGATTTGTTGGAGAGTACATTTGAGGATAATCCTTTAGATAAAAAATAGGTAAATTATGGCAGGAAAGTTTTTTGGTAAATTAGTTAATGGACTAACAAAAACCAGAACTAGTATTAGTTCTGGTTTTAATAGTATATTCAATGCCTTTTCGAGTATTGATGATGACTTCTATGAAGAAATTGAAGAGATGCTTATCATGAGCGATATAGGTGTTTTGACAACAGAAGAAATAATTGATTCTTTAAAAGAAGAAGTTAAAGATAAAAATATTAAAGAGCCATCTGAATGCAAAGATTTACTTAGAGCAAATCTAATAAAGCAGATGGATTTGGGAGAGAATGCATACGACTTTGAAAGTGAAAAATCAATTGTTTTAGTTATTGGCGTAAATGGTGTTGGAAAAACCACATCTATTGGAAAACTTGCTTGTCAGTTTAAGAACAATGGAAAAGATGTTATGCTAGCTGCATGTGATACATTTAGAGCGGCTGCAAAAGAGCAGTTGGAAGAATGGGCTAAAAGAGCAAATGCTTCTATTGTTTCTGGAAATGAAGGACAAGATCCTGGCTCTGTTTTATTTGATGCGATAGCATCAGCTAAAAATAATAACTCGGATATTATTATCTGTGATACTGCCGGCAGACTTCACAATAAAAAGAATTTAATGAATGAGCTGGCTAAACTTGATAAGATAATAGATAAGGAAATGCCTGGTGTTAGAAGAGAAAACTTTATTGTCTTAGATGCCACAACTGGTCAAAATGCATTGGCGCAAGCAAAAGAGTTTAAGGAGTGTGCTGATATCACAGGAGTTATTCTTACTAAAATGGATGGAACAGCTAAAGGTGGAATTGCTGTGGCTATTCAGTCGGAACTCGGAATACCAGTAAAATATATTGGAATTGGTGAATCTATTGAAGATTTACAAAAATTTGAATCAGAAGAATTTGTTGAGGCATTATTTGTAGAATGAGTTTAAAAATCAAGAATAACAAAATTAAATATACACTAATCTTTGCTTTAACGGCTTTTTTGACTTACATTTATTTTATTATTAACGGTAAGTCTTTTGTTTGGCATGTGGATGGATATGATCAGCATGTAATCGCACTTTCATATTATGGTCAGTGGTTAAGACAAATACTACGAAGTATTTTTATTGAACATACATTTACATTCCCAATGTGGAATTTTACTATCGGTTATGGAGGAGATGTTCTTACTACATTTAACTATTATGTAATAGGTGATCCTCTCAATCTTTTGTCTGTAGCAGTTCCTACTAAATTTACAGAATTTCTTTATGCATTCTTAGTTTTGGTACGCCTTTATCTGGCTGGTGTTTCTTTTATGTATTATACAAGAGAAAGAGGAGTTAGAGGAGACGGCAGGGTAATAGGTGCTATTATTTATGTATTTTGTGTTTATGCTATGCTTGCGGGAGTACGACATCCTTTCTTTATACTACCTATGATTTTATTGCCATTAGTTTTGGCAGGATTAGAGAAAATTCTTAAAGGTAAAAAACCGTATTTATTTATTATTTCAATTGCAATTTGTGTTATGAGTAATTTTTACTTTTTCTATATGATTGTAATTGTTACGATTGTTTATGCATTAGTAAGGGTAATTTACTTATACAAAGATGAGAAATCAAAAATATTTATATCACTTTTAAAACTACTAGGTTTTTCCCTAGTGGGAGTATCTATCGCATGTATATTGTTTATTCCAACTGTGCTTATTTTTATTCAAGATTCAAGAACAATAGAGGGCGGAGTAGTTCCAATTGCTTATGAGTTTAAATATTATCAAAAATTACTTTCTGGAATGATTTCTAATGATAGCGCTGGACATTGGAATTATATTGGTGTATCACCAATTGCTCTTATTGGAGCATATTATGCTTTCCATAAACGTGATATTCAAAAGATTATTCTTTTTGTTTTGTCCATAATAGTAATGCTAGTTCCTTTCTTAGGTTCATTTATGAACGGAATGTCATATGCTTGTAACAGATGGATTTGGGCGTTTGTATTCCTATGCGCATATACAGTTGCATTTTATTGGAGAGATATCATTTCAATTAAAGTATTTACACATAAAAAACTAACATTATTCTTAATGGTTTATTTTTCATTGATTCTTATTATGGAAAATACAAGAAGAGAAAATGTGATTTTCCAGATTCTGTTATTTTCAGTAATGTTGTTCTTATTAAGCTATATTAATAATCACAAAACTAAATGGTTTAAGTATAAAATTAGAATTATTTTTGCATTTGTTATATCTGGTATAGCTTTAAATGCTTTTTATATATTCAGTGTATCTGAAGGTAATTATGTATCTGAGTTTATAGATATGGGTGAAGTTTACTCTTCGTATGAAAGCACCATATCAAATGATATTAAGCATCATGTTAAAGACAAATCATTTTATAGATTTGCTTCTACGGATGATGAGTATTTAAATAATAAAGATATGAATTTAAAAGTAAATCAAGTTTTGAAAAATTCAATTTATAACGATGTTGGAAATAAATATTTCAAACTTGATAACGCAAGCAATGCAGCCACCATATTTAATAGAAATGGTATTGGTTACTATTGGAGTCTTGGAAATATTAATGTTCAAAATTATCTTCGCGAAATAGATAATAAAGAGTATGCTTTGTTCTATTACTATGGGAATGACCAAAGAACAATTCTTTCATCTTTGTCGTCTATAAAGTATTTTGTGGCAGAAGAAGGCGAAGTGGCTAAAGTTCCATATGGCTTTAAATTTATCGATAAATATTTTAAGTATGCTCCAAATATGCTTCGAAATAAAAATATACATAAAAAAACTAGAGTGAAAAATTCTGCAAATTATAATGTTTATGAAAATCAATATGCTATGCCACTTGGTTATACATATGACAATACTGTTACTGAAAAGCAAGCTAGTAAATTAGACGGAATTAGGAAAGAAGAATTAATGCTTGAATCTGCCATTGTTGAAAAAGAAGATGATCTTGCTAGAAAAGATAGTTTTAAGACAACTGACAAAAAACTTAATTATATAATGGTGGCACCTGAAGAGGAGCATGTGAAAATTGCCAAACACCAAATAATAGTTAATAAAGGTCAAAGCAAAGTTGAATTAAATATTGACTCTGCGCCAAATAAAAATTTATTCGTTAACTTTAGGAATTTCTCGTTTGCTCAGAAGAGTGAACTGGATGCTAATAGGGATATGTATGATACATTATCTGTTGGCGAGAGGAACTTGATAAATAATCACTATAGATATTATACAGAAGACGATTATGCAAGAATATTTATAAACTGTGGAGATGTAAACAAACTATTATTAAATTATAGACATGATTTATCCTATTTTAACGGTAGAAAGAACTTTGCTATAAATATGTGTTATTCAGAATTTGAGAGAGATAAAGTTACCATTACCTTTGAACAACCTGGAACGTATTACTTTGATGAGATAGAGGTGGTTGAACAATCTTTCGACGGTTATGAGGATAAAGTTAATGCTCTAAGAGCTGATAGTTTAGAGAATGTAAATATTGAAACTAATAAAATTACAGGTGAAATTGCTTTAGACAAAGAAAAATTATTATGTTTAAATATTCCTTATTCTGATGGTTGGAAATTGAAAGTAGACGGCAAGGAGTCCTCACTTAAGAAAGTTAACTACATGAATAGTGGAGTGATATTAAAATCTGGAAAACACAAGATTGAACTTACTTATTGTACTCCAGGTATTAAAATTGGATTAGTTCTTAGCATAATAGGAATACTGATTTTAATGGTTATCGTATTATTCTATAAGGTGTCAAGGAAAAATGCTTGACACCTTATTTTATTTGTTGTAATATATCTTTTGGTTTAAAAGGGGGCTTTATGCAAGACATTTACAAAAGTTCATTGTTATATGATTTCTATGGCGAATTACTTACTGACCACCAAAAAGAAATATATGAAGATTATGTTTTGAATGATTTGTCTTTGGTAGAGATTGCAGAGCAAAAAGGAATCTCTAAGCAGGGCGTACATGATCTTATAAAACGATGCGATAAAACATTAAACGAGTATGAAGCTAAACTTAAACTTATTGAAAAGTTTAATAATACTAAAAAAGATATAAAAAAAATCTGTGATATTACTGATGATAATGAGATAAAACAGATTGCAGAAAATATTTTAGAAAACTATTAGAGGTAGTAATTTTGGCATTTGAGAGTTTATCTGACAAATTACAAAATATATTTAAAGGCTTAAAGAGTAAAGGAAAACTTACTGAAGATGATATTAAAGCATCTATGAAAGAAGTTAAAATTGCTCTTTTAGAAGCTGATGTAAACTTTAAGGTGGTTAAGAACTTTATTAAAGATGTCACTGAAAAGTCTTTGGGTGAAGAAGTGATGACTTCACTCACCCCAGGACAAATGGTGATTAAGATTGTTAATGAAGAGTTGACTGAACTTATGGGTTCAGAGACCACAGAATTATCTCTTAAAAGTGGTAATGAAATATCTGTCATTATGATGATGGGTCTTCAAGGTGCAGGTAAAACTACTACAGCATCTAAGATTGCTGGAAAGTTAAAAGCACAGGGAAGAAAACCATTACTAGTGGCACTTGATATATATAGACCTGCAGCTATTGAGCAGTTAAAAATCAATGCTGAAAAACAGGATGTTCCGTTTTTCTCAATGGGTGATAAAAATAAGCCTGTTGATATAGCAAAGGCATCTATAGAACATGCTAAACAAAATAATTACAACACAGTTATTTTCGATACAGCTGGAAGACTTCACATAGATGAAGATATGATGAATGAGCTAGTTGATATTAAAGAGGCGATAGAAATAGATGATGCTTTGTTAGTGGTCGATGCAATGACTGGACAAGATGCCGTTAATGTTGCCAAAGAATTTGATGAAAAAATTGGAATTGATGGCATTATCGTTACCAAATTAGATGGTGATACACGTGGTGGTGCTGCATTATCCATCAAGGCAATTACTGGAAAACCTATATTGTATGTTGGTATGGGAGAAAAGTTTTCTGACCTAGAGCAGTTTTATCCTGACAGAATGGCTTCTAGAATCCTAGGTATGGGAGACGTTTTGTCTCTTATTGAAAAGGCTGAAGCATCTATTGATGAAGAGAAAGCCAAAGAGATGGAAGCACGTCTCAAAAAGGCAGAGTTTACCTATAATGATTATCTCGATTATATGAGTCAGATTAACAATATGGGTGGGCTTTCTTCTATAATGAAGATGGTGCCTGGGGTTGCCAACAAGGTAACAGAAGATATGCTACCTAGCGAAAAGCAGCTTACACAAATAGAAGCAATTATTTATTCCATGACACCAGAAGAGAGAAATAATCCAGATGTGATTAATCCATCTAGAAAACAAAGAATAGCGGCTGGTGCTGGTGTAGAAGTGGCTCAAGTAAATCGTTTGACTAAACAATTTGAACAGGCCAAGAAGATGATGAAAAATATGAATGGTATGATGAGTGGCAAAGGGAAAAAAGGATTGAGAGGTATGAAGTTGCCGTTCGGATTATAAACAAGTTATCGTGAAATAGATTTCTAAAATAGCAAATCTAGAAATTAATATTTCTTGATATATATTCAAAATTAATTTGGAGGTAAAAAAATGGCAGTAAAAATCAGATTAAAGAGAATGGGTAAAAAGAAAGCTCCTTTTTACAGAATTGTTGTGGCTGATTCAAGATCACCTAGAGATGGTAGATTTATTGAAGAAATCGGTACATACGATCCAAGTAAAGATCCAAGTGTATTTGACGTAAATGAGGAGTCTGTTAAGAAATGGTTATCTACAGGAGCTAAGCCAACTGAGACTGTTGGAAAACTTTTGAAGATTGCCGGCATTGAAAAATAGTGTTAGGAGGAAGTATTCATGAAAGAATTAGTAGAAACAATTGCTAAAGCACTTGTTGATTCTCCTGATGAAGTTGTTGTGACAGAGACAGAGAATGACAGAGAAATTGTTGTTATTTTACATGTCGCAGATAGTGACATGGGCAAAGTTATTGGAAAGCAGGGAAGAATAGCTAAAGCTATCCGCTCAGTAGTTAGAGCGGCTGCTTCTAAGACAGACAAAAGAGTTAAGGTTGAAATCCAATAATCTGAGCAAGTGTGATTTACTGGGATAGTCCCTTTGGGGCTTCCCAGTATTATGATTTTAGAGGACTATAAATGTTAGATTATTTTAGAGTAGGTGTGATTGCAAATTCACACGGTGTAAAAGGCGAAGTAAAAGTGTATCCAACCACGGATGATGTTAATCGCTTTAATGACCTAGAGACAATATATTTAGAAGAAAACGGTACTTACAAAGAACTTCACATTAAGAGTGTAAAGTATGTAAAGAATATGGTTGTTCTAGGTTTTGAAGAATATAACAATATGAACGACATCTTAGGTTTAAAGGGAATGGATCTTTATGTAGATAGAGAAAATGCTATTCCTTTAAAAGAGAGTGAATTTTACGTGGCAGATATGGTGGGTGCTGATATTGTAACTGATGAAGAAGAACATTTTGGAACATTAAAAGATATCATTAAAACAGGCGCCAACGATGTCTATGTTATAAATACTGATGATGGAAAAGAAGTTTTATTCCCATCTATTCCAGAATGTATATTGGAAAAGGATTTGGAGAACAAAGTAATCAAAGTCCATATTATGGATGGTTTGTTAGATTAATTATGAATTTTTATATATTGACGCTTTTTCCGGAGATGATACAAGAAGCAATTATGACTAGTATTACAGGAAGAGCAATTCAGGATGAAAAAATTAGTGTAAAAGCTATTAATATAAGAGACTACGCTGATAATGATTATGGTCAGATAGATGATTATCCGTATGGCGGAGGTGCCGGTATGGTTATGCAGGCGCCACCTATTTATGATGCATACAAAGAAATTGTAAAAGAAATAGGCTATAAACCAAGAGTTATCTATATGACTCCACAAGGAAAAACATATAAGCAAAGTGAGGCCAAGTCCTTTGCCGAGGAAAAAGATATCGTTATTCTATGTGGTCATTATGAAGGTGTAGACGAGAGAGTGCTAGAGGAAATAGTCACTGATAATATTTCTATTGGTGATTATGTATTAACCGGTGGAGAGTTGCCAGCATTGGTAGTTATAGATTCTATTACAAGGTTGGTTCCAGGGGTGCTAAATAATGAAAATTCTGCTACTACAGAGAGTTTTGAGGATGGATTGTTAGAGCATCCACAGTATACAAGACCTGCCGAATTTAACGGAAAAGAAGTGCCAGAAATATTACTTTCGGGTAATCATGCAAAGATAGATGAATATAGAAGGCAGGAGTCTTTGAAGAGGACTTATGAGAGAAGACCGGATATGTTAGAAAGTGCCGATTTAAGCGATAAAGATAGGGATTTTTTAGATTCAATAAAAAGTGATTAAACAGTAATTTATTCTTGCACATAGCCCATATATGTGTTAGTATACATAATGCTGTATTAATAAAAGATGGTCCTCTGTTACAAATGTATTAAGAACATCGTAATAAATAAGGAGGCAAATTATGGCAGATGAAAAAGTAAAAGAAGTAGCTGAAGAGGTTAAAGAAGATCTTGCAGAAGCAGCTGAAGAAGTGGCTGAAGCAGTTGAAGAGACTGTAGAAGACGTGAAAGAAGCTGTAGAAGAGGCTGTTGAATCAGTAGATGAAGTTGTTGAGGAATCTGAAGAAGAGATTGAAGAAGCTGTGGAAGAAGATGTAGCTGAAGAAACTGAAACTACAGAAGAAGCTGAAACTACAGAAGAAGCCGATGAATCTGAAGAAGAAACAGAAGAGGCTCCAGCTGAAGAACCAAAGAAAGAAAAAATTCCAGTTAAGACTCATGAATTAATCAAGGATATTGAAGAATCACAAAAGAAAGAAGTTGCGGATTTTAAAGTAGGTGACACTATCGTGGTATCAGCTAAGATTGTGGAAGGTAACCGTGAAAGAATTCAGAAGTTTGAAGGACTTGTAATTAAGAAGCAAGGTGGTGGAAACAGAACAACATTCACTGTAAGAAAAGATTCGAATGGTGTAGGTGTTGAAAAGACTTGGCCACTATACTCACCAACAATCGCTAAGATTGAGGTAGTTAGAGAAGGTAAGGTTAGACGTGCTAAACTTAACTACATTAAGGCTAGAGTTGGTAAGGCTGCTAAGGTTAGAGAATTGGTTAAATAAGAACTTTTTAAGGAACGAGATATACTCGTTCCTTTCTTTTTGTGTTATTATATTAAGTGCTATTTAGAAAGGAATTATTATGGATTATCAATGGTATCCTGGCCATATGACAAAGGCCATCAGACAAATGAGAGAAGATATTAAATTGGTAGACTTAGTTATCGAATTGTTAGATGCTAGGATTCCTTTGAGTAGTCGGAATCCTGATATAGATAGTCTTGGACAAAACAAATCAAGGCTTGTAATTTTGAATAAAGCAGACTTGGCAGATGAGTCACAAAATAATTTGTGGGACAAGTTCTTCAAAGACAAAGGATGTACAGTTTTAAAAGTAGATTCTCGAGTTAATTCGTTGGCAAAAATAGTAGACAGTGCTATTGAAGAGGCATGTAAAGAAAAGATAGAAGCAAATAAAAAAAAAGGGATAAATAGACCAATTAGAGCAATGGTGGTTGGTATTCCAAATGTTGGCAAGTCTACATTTATTAATTCTTATGCCAAACGTGCTGTTGCAAAGACAGGAAATAAGCCAGGTGTCACAAAAGGTAAACAGTGGATAAAGATAGGGAAGAATCTTGAATTACTAGATACTCCAGGTATTTTATGGCCTAAGTTTGACGATGAACAAATTGGCCTGAATTTAGCTTTAGTTGGTTCGATGAATGACAATAATTTGGATGCTGCTGAATTAGCATTCCAGTTTATTAAGATGACAAGAGATAATTATCCTGACATATTAAAGAGTAGATTTAATATAGAAGGTAATGAAGATATTGTGGAAGAAATGTATCAAGTGGCTGATGTTAGAAATTGTAAATTGCCTGGTAATAAACTTGATTTAGATAAAGCATCTAAAATTATTTTAGATGATTTTAGAAGTGGGAAACTAGGAAAAATTACATTAGATAGGATATAGAGATGAATAGCATTAATGATATTAAAAATGAATTAAAAGAATATAAAATTGATTCTTTAAATGAATTTATTTCCAAGTATTCTAGTGATGAAAGATCTGGTGTAAAAGCATTAGTTAAAAAAGCGCAGAAACAGATCAAAGATTATGAAGCTGAGCTTGAGAGAATCAAAAAGTTATCATTTTACGAAAACAAATACGATGAATATGATTTTATTTGTGGAATAGATGAAGTGGGTCGTGGTCCTTTGGCGGGACCGGTAGTGGCTGGAGCAGTTATCTTACCAAAAAACTGTGACATTTTATATATAAATGATTCTAAAAAACTAACAGCTAAAAAAAGAGAAGAGTTATATAAGGTGATTACTGAAAAAGCGGTATCATGGTCTACAGCGCTTTGCACGCCAGAAGAGATAGATGAACTTAATATATTACAAGCCACATACAAAGCCATGAAAATGGCAATTCATCAACTTAACCCTCAGCCCGATTTATTGCTTAATGATGCAGTTAAAATTCCATACATTGATATAAAACAAGTTCCTATTATTAGAGGAGATGCATCTAGCATTTCTATAGGAGCTGCTAGTATTGTAGCGAAAGTAACTAGAGATGCCATGATGGTGGAATACGATAAAATCTATCCTGGGTATGATTTTGCATCAAACAAAGGATATGGTTCAGCAAAACATATTGAAGCGATTAAAAAATTAGGACCAACACCAATTCATAGAAAAACATTTATTAAAAACTTTATATAAATACAAAGGGGGATTGTATGAACACAAGAGTGATAGGAAGTCTTAAGGAAGAATTAGCCATCTCTTATTTAGAAGAGAATGGTTTTGAGATACTTGAAAGAAATTTTAAGTGTAAGATTGGCGAGATTGATGTTATTGCCAAGAAAGAAAAATCAATTAGATTTATAGAGATAAAATATAGAAAAGGCAATGTGGCTGGTGGAGTTCATTACGCCATAAGTCAAAAGAAACTTCTAAAGATTTTTAAAGTAGCTGAATACTATATAATGATAAATCATTTGAGTGATTTGATGTTGAGTATAGATGCTCTTTTAATAGAGGATGAAGAAATTACATATTTAGAAAACATATTTGGTGGAATGTAATTATGAAAAAACATTTGATTAAGGATGTAGTTGAAAATTCTATAGCAGACCAATTAGAAATCAAGGGAGGAGATTACTTGGTTTCGATTGATGGAAATGAAATTAAAGACGTTTTTGATTATCATCTTTTTAGTGAATCTTCTGAAATTACAGTTGAAATTGAGGATTCAAACGGAAAAATTTGGGATATTGATATTGAAAAAGATGTAGATGAAGACCTAGGTTTTATTTTTGATAATAGTTTGCTTGATGATTATAAATCATGTACAAACAAATGCATATTTTGTTTTATTGATCAAATGCCTCCAGGTATGAGAGAGACACTTTACTTCAAGGATGATGATTCTAGATTATCTTTTATCCAAGGAAATTACGTGACACTTACTAATATGTCAGATGATGATATAGATAGGATTATTAGATATAATTTATCTCCTATCAATATTTCCATTCACACTATGGATAAAGATTTGAGATGTAAAATGCTTAACAATAGATTTGCTGGAGAAAAATTAGACTATATAGATAAATTAAATGAAAATGACATCACAATGAATGCCCAGATAGTTCTTTGTAAAGGATATAACGACAAAGAACAACTAGATGAGACATTAGAGAAGATGATGCCTTACGTTCCAAATATGAAGAGCTGTTCGGTGGTTCCAGCAGGTCTTACAAAGTACAGAGATGGCTTGACGGAACTTGAACCATTTACTAAAGACGAAGCAAAAGAGGTTATAGTTCAAATCGATAAGTGGCAAAAAGTATTCAAAAAAAAATTTGGCATTAACTATATTTATGCAGCGGATGAATTCTATATGATGTCGGACACACCTATACCAGAGGAGGATTATTATGATGGATATCCGCAAATTGAAAATGGTGTCGGAATGACCAGGTCGTATTTGAATGAGTTTTATAGTTATTTCGATTTATTGGATGGAGATGATAGAGTTAGAAACATTTCTGTAGTAACAGGGGAGTTATTCTATAACTGTAGTTTAGAAATGGCTAATGCATTAAAGATAAAATTTCCTAATATTGATATTAAGACATATAAGATAATCAATGATTTCTTTGGACATACAATTACTGTTAGTGGTCTTTTAGTGGGTGATGATATTATACATCAGTTGAAAGGAAAAGATTTAGGTGATGAGATATTAATTCCTGCTAATACACTTAAGTATGGAGAAAATATTTTTCTAGATGATGTAAGCCTTGAAGACCTAAAATGCGTTTTACAAACTAAACCTATTATTGTAAAATCTAATGGTAAAGATTTTATTGATAAAGTACTAGGAAATGAAGATGATACTAACGATTTAGACACACGTAACAAGTACGAATTATAAGGAGAACACGATGAGTAAGCCGATTGTAGCCATAGTAGGCAGACCAAATGTTGGAAAATCTACATTGTTTAATGCTTTGGCTGGCGAAATGATTTCAATCGTAAAAGACACCCCAGGTGTTACTAGGGATAGAATATATGCAAATATCGACTGGACAGGACATCAATTTACTTTAATTGATACTGGCGGTATTGAGCCGGATAGTAATGATATCATCTTGAAGCAAATGCGTGAGCAAGCTCAAATTGCTATAGACACAGCTGATGTCATTATTTTTATGACTGATATTAAACAAGGATTGGTGGATGCCGATTCCAAAGTAGCTGATATGCTAAGAAGAAGCGGAAAGCCTGTTGTTTTAGTTGTAAACAAAGTAGACAACTTCCATAAGATGGAAGCAGATGTATATGAGTTTTATAACTTGGGTATAGGTGATCCCTATCCTATTTCATCTGCCAATAAAGCTGGGTTCGGTGATATGCTAGATCAAGTTGTTAATTACTTTGACGAAATAAATGATGATGAAGAGGATGAAGAGACACCAAAGGTTGCTATAATTGGTAAACCAAATGTTGGTAAATCATCTTTGATTAATAAATTATCTGGTGATAATCGTTCAATTGTATCTGATATTGCTGGAACTACCAGAGATGCCATTGATTCTAAATTAGAATTTGAAGGTAGGGAATATATCTTTATTGATACTGCAGGTATGCGTAGAAAATCAAAGGTAAAAGAAGACATTGAGAGATACAGTGTTATCAGGGCAGTTACTGCAGTTGAGAGAGCTGATGTTGTTATAGTTCTTATTGATGCTGTGGAAGGTATCACTGAACAGGATGCAAAAATAGCTGGTATAGCACATGAAAACGGTAAGGGAATAATAGTGGCCGTTAATAAATGGGATGCTATAGAAAAAAATGACAAAACTGTTTACAAATATAAGGATGATATAAAACAAATATTGTCATTTATGCCATATGCTGAAGTAATCTTTATTTCAGCTCTTACTGGGCAGAGACTTAATAAAATATTTGAAGCGATAGATGTAGTTATCTCAAATGCTTCACTTAGAATTGAGACTGGCACTTTGAATCAGATAATGGCAGAGGCAGTTGCTTTGCAACAGCCGCCTTCTGATAAAGGCAGAAGGCTTAAACTTCTATACATCACACAAGTTTCTGTTAAACCTCCTACATTTGTTATATTTGTAAATGACAAACAATTGATGCATTTTTCTTATACAAGATATATTGAAAATAAAATTAGAGAGGCTTTTGGGTTTACTGGAACACCTCTTAGATTTATTATTAGAGAGAGGAAAGAAGAAAGATGATTTATTGGCAATTAATTATTTCTTTTGTAATTGGATATTTATTTGGAATGTTTAAAACAGGACCGGTTTTAGCAAAGATTAGAGGTGTAGATTTGTCCAAGACCGGTTCGGGCAATACAGGAATGACTAACACTATGCGTGCCTTGGGCAGAAAAGTAGGGATTTGGGCATTTGTCGGAGACGCATTAAAAGTTATTATTCCTGTTTTTATAACATACTTTTTATTTGCAAAAAGTGGGCAACCTTATCCGCACGGAGTACACGTTCTGGCTTTTATAATTGTTACAGGTTTTGGTGGAATATTAGGTGATATGTTTCCGTTTTACAATGGATTTAAAGGTGGTAAAGGTGTATCAAGTACATCTGGTATGATTTTATCTATTTTGTTTTTGACAGGTGATTGGAAGTTCACTGTGCTTGGACTTGCTGTTTTCTTTACTACAATTATTATTACAAGATATGTTTCAGTAGGCTCTCTTGTTCTTATAGTTTCTATATTTATAGAGTTTGTAGTTTGGGGGCAGCTTAATATGATCTATTCATTAGACAAAAATGCAAGTATTAAAGAAAGATTATTAATATATGGAATTATATTTGTAATTATGGTTTTAATGTTTATCAGACATAGAGATAATCTAAAACGTTTGGTCAATGGAACAGAAAATAAGATTGGGCAAAAAAAGGAGGACAAATAATGGCAAAAGTTACTGTATTAGGTGGTGGTGGTTGGGCCATCGCTCTAGCAATGGTTTTGTATGAAAATAAAAATGACGTAACTATATGGTCTGCGCTGGATAAAGAGGTGGAGGCGCTTTCTAATGATCGCGAAAATAAGATTTCTTTACCAGGAGTTATTATTCCAGACGAGATTAAAGTTGTTAGTGATTTGGAAACCGCTGTGAAAGATACCGATGTCATTATTATGGCAGTTGCATCTTCTTATGTTAGAACAACTGCACACTCTTTGCAGGGAAAAATAAAAAAAGGTCAGATTATTGTGGATGTAGCTAAAGGAATTGAAGATGACACTTATAATACCATGACAGAAATTATTGTTGAAGAGTTACCTGATTGTGATCCTGTTGTATTATCTGGACCGAGTCATGCTGAAGAGGTTGCCAGACAGATCCCAACATCTGTTGTTATAGGTTCAAATAATGAAGAAACAGCAGAGTTCGTTCAAAATCTATTTGCAAATGAATACTTCAGAGTATATAGAAGCCCGGATATGAAGAGTATTGAGTTGGGTGGTGCGTTAAAAAATGTTATAGCTTTGGCCGCAGGTGTTATAGATGGGCTTGGCTTTGGTGATAATACTGAAGCTGCACTAATGACTAGAGGAATTAGTGAGATTACAAGACTGGGTGATGCTATGGGAGGTCATAAAAGAACGTTTTATGGACTTTCAGGAATGGGTGACTTAATTGTTACATGTGCTAGTAAGCATTCTAGAAATAGACGAGCAGGTGTACTTATTGGTAAAGGCTACACATTAGAAGAGGCTATTAAAGAAGTAAACATGGTAGTAGAAGGTGCGGTTTCCGCAAAGGCAGCATATGAATTAACTCAAAAATACAATATTGATGCTCCTATTATAAAGGCGGTTAATAAAGTACTGTTTGAGGGTATGGATCCGCATGATGCTATGAATTACTTAATGAATAGAAAGTTAACTAATGAATTTATTGGATTAGATTGGGAAGACGAGTAGTAAATGAGAAAACAACATAGAAAAATAAATAAACCTGAAAATAGAGCTAAAAATGGTATTGGTTCATTTATCTTTAGTAGAATCTTTGCGTTTTTTGCAATGGTAGCATTGCAGGTTATTGTTTTTATTATATTCACATATTATGCTGCTAGCTCATCCATTATTTATGCAATTATTGCAATAATTACTATTATTGTAATTATTTATATTGTAAATGATGATTCAGATCCAACCATGAAAATTTGTTGGGTTATGCTAATGCTTGTTGTTCCTACTTTTGGAACATTAATGTATTTATATTTTAGATTCCAACCAGCTTCACATTCGCTCAAGAAGAAATTGAAGAGAATTAGTGTAAAATCTGAGCGTTATTTAGTTCAAGATGAAAGAATGCTGAATGAACTATTTTTGCAGAACAAAAATATTGCATCTTTGGCCAAGTTTATTTATAAAAGTAATGATTTGCCAGTAAATAGAAATACTAATGTAACGTATTTTAAAAGCGGTGAAGAAAAGTACAAAGTTTTAATTGAAAAATTAGAAGAAGCACAGGACTTCATTTTTATGGAGTACTTTATTATTGGTCGTGGTAAAGTTTGGGATTCTATTCTTAGAATTTTGGAAAAGAAAGTACAACAAGGTGTAGAAGTCCGAGTTATGTACGATGGACTTTGCTCATTCTCTAAACTTGATATTGGATATTTTAAAAAACTTCAAAAAAAAGGTATAAAGTCAAAAGTATTTGCGCCTGCTAGACCTTTTATTACTACTAACCAAAATAATAGAGATCACCGAAAGATACTAGTAGTGGATGGTAAGGTTGCTTTTACTGGCGGTATTAATTTATCTGATGAGTATATGAACGTAAAGGAATACTATGGATACTGGAAAGATACTGCTGTGATGGTGGAAGGTGATACTGCTAGAAGTTTCACATTACTTTTCTTAAATATGTGGAACGTTTCAGAAAATACTATTCAAAATTTTGATAGATATTTGAATGTAGATATACCTCCAATTTATCAAGATAATGGATATGTGTTTGCTTACGCAGATAATCCTTTTAATCATTATCAAGTAGGTCATTCTGTTTATCTAGATATTATTAATAATGCAACAAGATATGTACATATAATTACACCATACTTGGTGTTAGATAATATAATGCTTAATGCACTTAAGTTTGCAGCAAAAAGAGGGGTAGATGTTAAGATTATTATGCCTGGAATTCCTGATAAAAAATATGCGTATTGTTTGGCGAGAACCTATTATAAAGAATTGATTAGATGGGGTGTAGAGATTTATGAATACGCACCTGGTTTTACTCATGCCAAGTCCTTTGTGGCAGACGATGAAGTAGCCACTTGTGGTACTTACAATCTTGATTATCGAAGCTTATATTTGCATTTTGAAAATGGTTGTTTTATGTATAAATGTGACTGTATACATGATATGGAAAAAGATTTCCAAGAGACTTTAGAACAGTGTAGTAAAGTCACTTTGATGGGATGTAAAAACAGACCGCTGTATTATAAAGTACTAGGAAAAGTGATGAGGCTAATCGCACCAATGCTTTAATTATAAAAACCTCTATTCCCTTAGAGAATAGGGGTTTTTTATTGTTTTTGCTAACTTGTAAATAGAGACTTGTTTTGTTATAATTTTACATTGAATGCGAGTTAAAGCATTACTTGTAAATTATATTCTTAAATGGAATGGAGATACTATGAATACATATGAAGAATTACAAGAAAGAGGTTTAATTGCTCAAGTTACAGACGAGCAAAAAGTGGCAAATTTAATTAATAATGGTGAGGCTACTTTTTATATAGGATTTGACCCTACAGCTGACAGTTTACATGTAGGTCATTTTATGGCGCTTTGCCTTATGAAAAGGCTTCAAATGGCTGGAAATAAGCCTATTGCATTGATTGGTGGTGGTACAGCGTTGGTGGGAGATCCAACTGGAAAAACTGATATGCGCCAAATGATGACTAAAGAAACTATTGATAATAATGTCGCAGCGTTTAAGAAACAAATGAGCAGATTTATTGATTTTAAAGATGATAAAGCTCTTCTAGTTAACAATGCTGATTGGCTTTTAGATTTAAATTATGTTGAGTTTTTAAGAGAAGTGGGCCCACATTTCTCTGTTAATAATATGCTACGTGCTGAGTGCTATAAGCAGAGAATGGAAAAGGGCTTGAGCTTCTTAGAGTTTAACTACATGATTATGCAAAGTTATGACTTTTATAAACTTTTCCAGGATTATGGATGCAATCTACAGTTTGGCGGAGATGATCAGTGGAGTAATATGCTTGGTGGTACTGAACTTATTAGAAGAAAGTTGGGAGAAGACGCTTCAGCTATGACTATCACTTTACTTCTAAATTCAGAAGGAAAGAAGATGGGTAAAACAGTATCAGGTGCTGTTTGGCTAGATCCTGAAAAGACATCTCCATATGATTTTTACCAGTACTGGAGAAATGTAGATGATGCGGATGTAATTAAATGTCTTAAGATGTTAACATTCCTTCCTTTAGACAAAATCAAAGAAATGGAGTCTTGGGAAGGTAGCGACCTTAATAAAGCTAAAGAAATTTTGGCATTCGAACTTACAAATCTAGTACATGGCGAAGAGGAAGCAAAGAAAGCTGATGCTGCTGCGAAGGCTATGTTTGGAAACGGTGGTATTTCTGGTGATATTCCAACTACTACATACCCTAAAGCAGAGTTAGATGAAGGAAAAGATATTCTTACTCTTTTAGTTGATACAGAAATCGCTAAATCAAGAGGTGAAGGAAGAAGACTGGTTCAACAAAATGGTGTATCAGTAAACGGAGAGAAAGTTACTGAAATTGATGCCACATTCACTACAGATGATTATAACGAAGATGGAGTTATTCTAATTAAGAAAGGTAAGAAAGTATTCCATCAGATTAAAGCAGATTAATAATGGAGTTTATTATGAAAAAATATGGACTAAATGAATTAAGACAAATGTTTTTGGATTTCTTCAAGTCTAAGAACCATATGGTAGTTAAGAGTTATTCTCTAGTTCCTGAGAATGATAACAGTTTGCTACTTATAAACGCTGGTATGGCACCTCTTAAGCCTTACTTTACAGGAAAAGAGATTCCACCTAGCACAAGAATGGCATCATGTCAGAAATGTATCAGAACTGGTGATATTGAAAACATTGGTATCACAGATAGACATGGTACTTTCTTTGAGATGCTTGGAAACTTTTCTTTTGGGGATTACTTTAAGACAGAAGCTATTAACTGGAGTTGGGAATTCTTAACTGAAGTGATAGGTTTTGATAAAGATAGACTATATCCATCAGTGTATGAAGAAGATGACGAAGCATTTGCTATTTGGAGAGACGAAATAGGAATCTCTGAAGATAGAATTTTTAAGTTTGGTAAAAAAGATAATTTTTGGGAACATGGTGCAGGTCCATGTGGTCCTTGCTCTGAAGTTTACTATGATCGTGGCGAAAAATATAGCTGTGGAAAACCTGACTGTACTGTAGGTTGTGATTGTGACAGATATATTGAAGTTTGGAACAACGTATTTACACAATTTGAAGGTGACGGAAAAGGAAATTACTCCACGCTAGATAAAAAAAATATTGATACTGGTATGGGCTTAGAGAGACTAGCTACAGCAGTACAGGATGTAGAATCTATTTTTGATATAGATACTATTAGGGCAATCAGGAAACATGTATCTAAAATATCTGGCAAAGAATATAAAGTAAATCATGATTGGGATGTATCTATTAGAATAATTACAGATCATATTCGTTCTGCCACCTTTATGATTTCGGATGGTATAATTCCGTCTAATGAAGGAAGGGGATATGTTCTTAGACGTCTTATCAGACGTGCTTGTCGACATGCTAAATTACTTGGAATTAATGAAGAATTTTTGATACCTTTGGCAGAAACAGTTATCAAATCATCAAAGGTAGGATATCCAGAGCTTGAAGACAAAAAGAGCATGATTTTTAATGTTTTAAAAGAGGAAGAATCTAAATTCAATAAAACTATTGATATGGGTCTTCAAAAATTAAATGAACTTTGCGATAAAATTGAGAAAAATAAAAAAGATACAGTTCGCGGCAAAGATGCATTTATGCTTTACGATACATACGGATTCCCACTAGAACTTACAATTGAAATTGTGGAAGAAAAAGGATACAAAGTAGATATTGATGGCTTTAACGAGGCAATGGAAGTTCAAAGAGAAACTGCAAGGCAGGCCAGAAAAGAAACTAACTATATGGGTGCAGATGCCACTGTATATGAAAAGTTAGATACTTCTTTGTCTTCTAAGTTTGTTGGATATGAACTACTTGAGAATGAATCTAAAGTGACAGCTCTCACTTCAGAAACTGATGTAGTATACGAACTAACTGAAGGCGAAATGGGAACTATTGTGGTAAAAGAAACACCTTTTTATGCTACTATGGGTGGTCAAAAAGGTGATAAAGGTTTAATTAGTACTGAAAATGGTGAGTTTGAAGTGACTGAGGCTATCAAACTTCCAGGAAATAAAACTGGTCATGTGGGCAAAGTGATATCAGGAACTATTAAAGTGGGTGATTACGCTAAACTAAAAGTTGATGATATTAATAGAAATTCAACAGCTAAAAATCACAGTGCTACACATTTACTTCAAAAAGCTCTCAAACTAATTTTGGGTGATCATGTGGAGCAAGCTGGTTCTTATGTGGATGGAAATAGACTTCGTTTTGACTTTAACCATTATCAAGCAATGACCCCTGAGGAAATTGCAAAGGTTGAAAAAATTGTAAATGAAGAAATTGTTAGAGGACTTGATGTAATCACTACAGAGATGAGTATGAAGGAAGCAAAAGAGACTGGTGCCACAGCTTTGTTTGGTGAAAAGTATGGCGAGACAGTTCGTGTTGTTTCTATGGGAGATTTCTCTATTGAACTTTGTGGAGGTACTCATGTTCAAAATACCAATATTATTTCGTCATTTAAAATTGTATCCGAGACTGGTATAGCATCAGGTGTTAGAAGGATTGAAGCTCTTACATCTACAGGCCTTATGAATTACTACAAAGATCTTGAAAATACTTTAAATGAGGCAGCCAAGGCAGCGAAGACTACTACAAATGATTTGGTTGCAAAGATTGCTTCTTTGAATGATGAAATTAAACAAGTAGAAAGTGAGAATGATAAGTTAAAGGCTAAGATGGCTTCTGATTCATTGGGTGATGCATTGTCAGATGTGGTAGAAGTATCAGGTGTTAAGTTACTTGCTAAAAAGCTTGATAACATTGATATGAACGAACTAAGAAACTTAAGCGATTCATTGAAAGAACAATTGGGCGAAGGCGTAATTGTCTTAGTTTCATCTATGGCTGATAAAGCTAATATGGTTATTACTGCTACAGATGATGCTATAGACAAAGGAGCCCATGCTGGAAATATGATTAAAGAACTTGCGAGCCTTATAGGTGGTGGCGGCGGTGGTCGTCCAAATATGGCTCAGGCCGGCGGTAAAAATCCATCTGGTGCTGATGATGTAGTAGATAAAGCATCTGATGTATTAGAAGGTCAAATCAAATAGATTTTATACTGTGATAAAGTCACAGTTAAAATATTAAATTTAAATAGGAGGAACTGACATGATTTTAACAACAGCTTATGAAGTACCAGGCAAAGATTATGAAATAATCGCATTGGTTAATGGTAATACTGTTCAGTCAAAGAACGCATTTAAAGATATTGGTGCAGGACTAAAGAGTATTGTTGGCGGAGAATTGGGTTCTTACAAGAAAATGATCTCAGAAGCAAGAGAAACTGTAACTGAGAGAATGGTTCAGATGGCTGAGGACTTAGGTGCAGATGCTATCATAGGAATTCGTTATGGTTCATCTAGTATTATGGAAGGTGCATCAGAACTTTTCGCATATGGTACTGCGATAAAATTTAAATAATATTCTTAAAGGTGGCTTTAAGCCACCTTTTTTATGTTATAATGTTTTTAAATAAATTGTGGAGGAAAGTACTATGAAAAAAATTATATCAATTGTTTTAAGTATTGTTTTAGTAGCAACTAGTTTCATTGGACTTAATGTAAAATCAGTAAAAGCTGAAACAAAAGAATTTAATTTAGCATTTGGAAAACAAACCAGTGGAAAGTTTGAAGGAACATTGCAAAATAATAATTTCCATGGATATAAATTTAATATTTCGAGCAATACAAACATAAGGGTTGTTATTTCCTCAAAGACTGGCTCTTTAAGATGGGGAATTGCCAACAAAGACAAAGCTTATCAAGGATACACTTATCAACCAAGCGATGAGACAATATATTTGCCAAAAGGAAATGATTACTATTTGCTTATTAATGGAACTGGCGAGTATACTTTTAAAGTAACTAATGTTGGTATGAGCAAAGTATCATTTTCTAAAAAATCAGGTAAATTTGCCGATGCGTATAGTGTATCAATTCCTTTTAAATACACTGGCTCATATAAGTATGCTAATAGTAATTTAAAAATGAAAAATAGTAAACCTAAATGTGCAACTGCAAGTATGTCTATTAATTCGAACAATACCGGAAAAATAACTGTTTATCCTAGAAAGTATGGAAAGACAGTCATTAAATTAACCATGACTGGTGGTAACACTGCTAAGTACACATTTCATTGTGTTAGAGGTTATTGGTATATAGCAAAAGGCTCTAAAGCTAAGGCTCCAAAGCCTATTGGAGTTAAAAAGCCTAAGTGGTCTAGTTCGAAGAAAAAACGAGTTAGTATTAAGAAAAAGTCTGGTAAAGTTAAAGCAAAAAAAGGTGGAACAGTTACATTAACGGCTAAAAAAGGTAAAGTTAAATATAGACTTAAAACTGTAGTCACAGATTTCAATAAGCTTGCCAAAAAATCATATAAAGAAATTAAGGATGTAGTTAACAATCCATCTAAGTTAAAAGTTTATCATTGCTATAGAGGATATTATAAAGTGAGATCTGATGCACAAAGAATCCCAGTAGTATATTTTGACTATGGTTCTACAAACTATTATGGAGCAATGGTAAGAAACAAATTTGTAGCTTTTTATGATGAAACTATGGTGATTAGAACTATTACAGTAAGTAATGCTAATAATGTATATAAAAAGAAAGCTATTAAGAAAAAAGTGTATAAAAAATAATCATATTATTCCATCTAATTTCTTCTTGACGAGGTTACAAATTATGATATAATAACTCTTGTGTTTTTACACAATACCTACAGTTTTAGGAATCTAAAATTGAAGGGAGGGTAGAAGAAATGTCAACAGTTATAGTTAAAGATGGAGAATCAATTGATAGCGCTTTAAGACGTTTTAAGAGAAACGTAGCTAAGGCTGGTATCCAGCAAGAGATTCGTAAGCGTGAACACTATGAAAAACCTAGTGTTAAACGTAAAAAGAAATCAGAAGCAGCTAGAAAAAGAAAATACTAGGCGCGTTTAAAAGGGCTGATGTATATATGAAAATATAAAAACTTGAATAAAAAATAAATAAAAATTGTTATAAGAATTTTGAATAATAATGATAAAATATGAGAAAAGATATAAAAAATAATAAAGAAATTAGAAGAATATGAATAATGTAAATAGAAAAAAATTTAAAAAAATAAGAAAGTAATAATATTAAAATATACAATATAGTAGAGGTTAGATAATTTTACGGAAAGAATTCCCACACTATTACGTCAAATGGTGTCGTCAAGATTTGAAGAAAAAAAATGAAAAATATTTTTGTTGGAAAAAAAGAGAATAAATGTGTATGAAAAATAAATAAAAAGAAAAATAGATTTTTAAAATAAAAAATAAAAAAAAATTATAAAAATAAAATTTAGAAATATATACAATGTTATGTAAAAAAAAAATATAGTAAAATAAAAAAAGAAATTGATAAATAGAATATTATGTAATGAAAAAAGAGTAAAAAAAATGAAAAAATATTATAAAAATTAAAAAAAGTATATATACAATAATATGCATGAATAATTTACTATTGGTATGAGAAATGGTGTCGTCGTGTTTGAGGTAGAAAAAAAATCAAAAAAATAGAAAAATAAAAATGTATATAAATAGAATGTGGTATGGATGAATTTCGTCAGAAAAATATGAAAAATAAAAATAGATTTATATACAATGTGATGTAAATAAAATAAAAAAATAAAAAAATAATAAGAAAACTAATG
>CAJOMD010000001.1 GCA_905235555.1 uncultured Eubacterium sp. | reverse complement strand
CTGCGTACCCTTAATCGCAAGTCCGTTCTTTTGGACATCCGCTCCTTTGCACATCTTCTGTACATCCGAAACCATACTTGCAAGCCCGGAGCCCTCGTGTGTACTAATGACGCGGACAGTCTTTCCCGCAAAATCCAGACCTTCCAGAGCTGTCTCAACCTCCGGCGCATAAGTTCCCCAGTAGATCGGACTCATTACAAAGACTGTATCATACGCTGATATGTCCGTCAGTTTCTCTTTAATAGGTGCGTTGCCGATACGCTCTTTTGCTTCTTTGATACAGGTATTGTAATCAGCCGCGTATGGAACCAGCGGCTCAACTTTGAACATATCCGCGCCGGTCAGCTCCTGCACATATTCTGCAACGATCTCCGTATTACCTTTGTCGATATATCCGACAGCATAGTTTTCATCAGCTCTGCTGAAATAGATGATCAAACTCTTGCTCATTTTGTTTTCCTCCTATGTACAAATATTGCCGCTCCCCGCCGCTGATGATGGCAGCATGGGAGCCTTGGTGTGTCTAACTCTTGATGCTTATCTTCAGACTTTTCAAATATTCTTTTTGCTCCGCCGTTACCCGATAACTCTCTACAGATTTCTGAATCGTTTTATTGTGTGTCCAAGTATCCAGCCTATGATTCTCAATATAAGGCAGGATTGCATCATACTGTTTTGCAAGTGCCGTTGCAAAATACCATGCAATCATCATGTTGACATAGTATTCTTCTGATTTGATTCCGGCTACAATTTCCGGGTATACCGGTTCAAAGTCTTCGTCAAGATAATGTTGCATCAGCATTCCTATTCCGAATCTGACGATATATGTTTCCTTTGCCTGAAGCCAAATCTTTATCTGCGCAAAAAGTTCACGACGATTTTCCTTAAATACCTTCGGCGACATCTGGTCACAGGTTGCCCAATTATCCACAAATGGCAGGAATCTAATCAGCTCTTCCATACACTTATCATAATCTTTGATTTCAGAAATGATAAAAGCGTGTAACTGATTCTCATCAAAATACTTGTGCGGAAGATCCTGCAGAAAATTTTGAATCTCATCCTGCTTTACAAGCTGCTTTGCAAATTTTCGGAGCACAGGTGTCCTTACGCCAATTACTGTATCTGCCGCAATGGTTGGAATCAGTTTGCTTTGGAACTTACGGTAGTTTTCATCCTGCTGCCTGAACAATTCTTTCTGTATATCATCTACCATTGCATACCTCTCCAAAAACTTTCATTTTTTGCATGACATCTAAATTACAGCCACAACCCGTTGTTATCCAAATCACTAACTCAACCCTACCGCCAAAACATCTAAACCGGCCACTCAACCCTATGACATCTAAATGGCCTACTCGACCCTCCGAACATTTCCTTTGATATATTCTGTCGGAGCGTTTTTTGCGGCCATTTTCGCCCTCCGGCGCTGACGGTCTAATGCCCGAAAAGCCCGTATTTACGCCGCTCTTTCGCACCTCACCGGTCAGCTCGTGACATCAATACTACCGTCTCGACATGAACTGTCTGTGGAAACATATCTACTGGTGTCACTTCTTTTAATTTATATCCATTTTCTTTGAGCCATGCCACATCACGAGCTAACGTGGCACTATCACAACTTACATAAACAATGCGGTCAGGGTTCATCGATACCACAGTCTGTAATAGTTTTTGGTCACAACCTTTTCTAGGTGGATCAACCACTATCACATCCGGATGACATTCCTCACCATCGTTTTCATTCAAATATTTAGGCACAATATCTTCTGTTGCCCCCACCAAAAACTCTACATTTTCTATGTTATTTATTATAGCATTATTTCTAGCATCCTCTATCGCGTTTTTCACTATTTCTACGCCATATACTTTCTTGGCATTTTCAGCCATAGAAAGGGAAATAGTTCCTGTTCCACAGTATAAATCCCAGACTATATCTTCTCCTGTTAACCCTGCGTATTCAATTGCTTTTCCATATAGTTTTTCTACTTGCTTTGAATTAACTTGGAAGAAACTCTCTGGCGAAATTCTAAACTTATTCTCACCTATAACATCTTCTATATATCCCGGACCAAAGAGATGAACTGTTCTACTTCCCATAATGACATTTCCATGCTCTTTATTTGTATTTACAGAAATGCTTGTCATATTGGGGATTTTCTTTAATTTCTCCACCAAAGAATTAGCCTTTGGTAGTTCATCAGAATTAGTAACCACACAAACCATTATCTGCTTTGTGTATTCAGATATTCTAATTAAAACATGTCTCACATATCCAGCCTGCGTTTGCTCATCATATGGTTCAATGTTTTCTTCTTTCATAAAAGAAACAACGGTGTCCATTATCTCTTTGCACACATCTCTACCATCTATTCTCATTCCAAGCACACAACCCTGAGTTTCAATGATAGAGTGGGTTCTTCCAGCATAGAAGCCATATGCTATCTCACCATCTTTATTTCTTCCCACAGGAAATTGTGCTTTATTTCTATAATAGTATGGTTCTTCCATTCCTATAATAGGCTTCATGGGAATTTGGCATATATCAAATCCACCTATTCTTTTAAAGTTATTTAATACTTTGTTTGCCTTAAAATCTAATTGCTTATCGTAGCTCATAGCCTGCAATTGACATCCGCCACACTGCTTTGCCACTGGGCACTTTTCTTCCTCTCTAAATTCAGATGGAGTAATGATTTCGATTAGTTTTGCAAAGGCATAATTCTTCTTTGCTTTCATAATCTTAACCTTACACTTATCTCCTATCACAGTATCTTTAACGAAAATGGCATAGCCATTTTCTTTTCCTATACCCTCTCCGTTTACACCTTGATCTTCAATTGTCACAATTAGTTCATCGTTCTTTTGATACATTATTTAATCTTCTTTTTGTCCGTCTTTTTTTCTATATATGATGGAAACAACTGTTCCAATAAATACCACAATACTAATCCACTGTGATGTGGAAAGTCCAAATGCCAATCCTCTTATAGCATCGTATCTCAAGAATTCTAAAATAAATCTTACTACACTATATGAAAGCAAATATATTTCTATAGTATAGTAGAAATCTTTTTTGACTTTCAAAACCAAAAGTACAATTCCTATTATCAAAACTAGTCCCGCTTCCACTAACTGAACTGGAAATAGTTCCTCGCCTGATGGGGCCTGCGATCCATAAGGAAAAACTACATATCCAGGTCCGTGATATGGCATTCCATAACAACACCCTGCACAAAAACATCCTATCCTTCCAAAGCAATGCATGATAGGAATCATAAATATAAAGTCCCTTATATATGTCCATACATCTAATTTATGAATTTTGCCGCAAAGCATCATAAATAAAATTGCTCCTATAAGCCCTCCGTAAAAAACAAAGCCGTTAGATAATATTGCCATGATGCCTTTTAGCGATGCTGCCTGCGACCAGTCTATATCTTTAAAACTGATTATTAAAAACAATATTTTGGAACCAAGAAATCCTCCAATAATTCCGTAACTCTCAATCGTTAGTAGTTCCAACTTATCTTTTTCAAATCTTTTGCAAAGACTTAGAGCTATGACATTGGAAACAATGATTCCAAGAAGAATCATCATTCCATACATTGGAAGTTTTAATCCAAAGACATTTAAATATTCGCACATATATCCTCCAAGCAAAAAGGGCTCTTAGTGAGCCCCCTCATACTATTCACTAGTTTTTCTAATTCTTCTGTCTAGGGCATTGTTCCATTTTAAGGACCAACCTTCTTCGTCCAGGTCAGCCGCCAAACCCTCTTTCATCATTTCCATTCTAGCATCTGTGTTATCAGCCATGCTTAGTGCCATAGCCTCCACTATAGATGGAACCTTTGGCGAGCCATACTCTAACTCCCCGTGGTGTGACAAGATACAGTGCATTAGTTCTTTTAATCTAACTGGTGAAAATCCTTCTATTTTAGAAGCCTTCTCCTTAACCATCTCTGTACCTATCACAATATGTCCGATTAACTGCCCAGCGTCCGTGTAGTCATTCTTAGGGAAAGGTGATAGTTCTACCACTTTTCCAATGTCGTGACAAAGCGCAGAAGTTATTAACAAATCTCTATTAATTTCTGGATATATTTTACAATATCCATCGCAAATCTTAGTAACATTAAGCGTATGCTCTAGCAAGCCTCCGACAAATGCGTGGTGCATTGCTTTGGCGGCAGAACTTTTCTTAAATGCAGCCGCAAACTTCTCGTCTTCCACAAAGAAAGCATTGAGAAGTTTATTGTAATCATCAGTTTGAACAGTTCCGATGATTTTTACTACCTCATCCATCATCTGATTAATATCCTTGTCTGTGCAAGGTAGATAGTCAGCCTCATTTACTTCTGTCATTTCAACTTTTCTAGCGCGTCTAATGTTCATCTGAAGTGCGCCGTTAAATGATGTGATTTCACCAGTCACCTCCACATAATCTAGGCTGTCAAAATCGTCAATGCCTGGATCATTTGGCTCCCAAACCTTTGCGTTTAGCATTCCGGTCTTGTCCTGCAAAACCACATTTAAGTAATCCTTACCCGCTTTAGTGGTGGCTGGATTTACCTGTTTTACCATATAAATGGTAGAAATATTATTTCCTTCTTCTAGTGTATTAATATAGTTCATAAATACCTCTTTCTAAGGTGCTAGGGTTTACCTAGCATCCATTCTTTATTATAATTGATTACAGAATTATAAGCAAAGGAATTATTATGAACAGCAAGGTTTTAACAACTTTAGAATTCAATAAAATAACGAAAATGTTAGAAGACATAGCAGGATCAGACGCCGGCAAAGAACTTTGTCGAAATCTTTCTCCTATGTCTGATTTAAATGAGATAAAAAAAGCTCAAGCCTACACTGCAGATGCTCTTTCTCGCATTTGGAAGAAAGGTTCAATGTCTTTTAAGGGGCTTGTTGATATTAATGAGCCTTTAAAGAGGCTAGAGATAGGTTCAGTATTGGGGGCTGGCGAGTTGCTCCGCATTAAGTCGGTGCTGGGTGTTTCCAACGAAGCCAAAACTTACGGACGTGATGTAAAAGATAAGACTGGGGCCAATGAAAAGTCTGGCAATAACAATTCTAATGAGGAATACACAGACAATCTAACTCCACTCTTTGAGCAAATTGAACCTCTCACTTATCTTAAAAATGAAATTGATAAATGTATATTAGATGAGGATGAGATAGCTGATGATGCATCTCACAATCTTAAAAACATACGCCGTCAAATGAAGATAGCGGCTGATCGAGTTCACACTCAGCTTAATTCCTTTGTAAACTCAAAGACCGGCAAGGATGTTTTGCAGGATTCTCTTATTACTATGAGAGATGGCAGATACTGCGTACCTGTAAAGGCTGAGCAGCGATCTCAGGTAGACGGTATAGTGCATGATCAATCCGCCACTGGTTCTACTGTCTTTGTAGAGCCTAAGGCTGTAGTGGATTTGAATAATAAGCTAAGAGACTTGGCCGCCAAAGAAGCAGAAGAGATTCAAATTATTTTGGCGAATCTCTCAAATTCTTGTGCCGAGCATATAGATGAGATTTATAACAATATAGATATTCTAACTAAGTTAGATTTTATTATGGCTAAGGGAGCGATGGCTAAACAGATGAAAGCCACTCTTCCTATTCTTAACGACCATGGATATATAAATATAAAGCAGGGACGTCATCCACTTTTGGATGCGGAAAAGGTAGTTCCTATTGATGTTTATTTAGGAAAAGATTTTACACTTCTTGTTGTAACCGGTCCTAACACAGGTGGTAAAACAGTTTCACTTAAGACTGTTGGACTGCTTACTCTTATGGGTCAGGCTGGGCTTCATATCCCAGCAGATGACAAGAGCGAAATCGCTGTCTTTGACGAAGTCTTTGCGGATATTGGAGATGAACAAAGTATTGAGCAAAGTCTAAGTACTTTCTCGTCACACATGGTTAACACTGTGGAAATTCTAAAGAAAGCAGATGAAAACTCGCTTGTTTTGTTCGACGAGATAGGCGCTGGTACAGATCCTGTGGAGGGTGCTGCGCTTGCTATTTCAATCCTATCTTTTCTAAAGGATGTGGGTGCTCGCATTATGGCTACCACTCACTACAGCGAACTTAAACTATATGCTCTATCAACTAAGGGTGTATCAAACGCAAGCTGTGAATTCAATGTAGAAACTTTGCAGCCTACATATAAACTTTTGATTGGTCTTCCTGGAAAGAGTAATGCTTTTGCTATTTCAAACAAACTTGGGCTTTCAGATGAAATAATCGAGGATGCTAAGGAGCGTATAGATTCAAACGATGAACAGTTTGAGGATGTGTTAGAGCGAATTGACAAACAACGTATTCAGATTGAAAAAGACCAAGAAACTATCTCGGCTTATAAGGCACAGATTGCTCATCTTAAAAATGAATATGAAAATAAGAGAAAGCGTCTAGAAAGCCAAAGAGATAGGATTGTGACTGAAGCCAAGGAAGAGGCTGCTAAGATATTAAAGGATGCCAAAGAAACTGCCGACAAGGCTATCTCCGATATTAATAAAGGCAAGAAAGGTTCTAACACAAAAGAGATGGAAAAGGCACGTGGAAGTATCGGCGAAATGCTAAAGGATGTGCAGACCCCGTCCATCAAACGTTCACTCGGCTCTAGGGAACACAAGCCGTCCGAATTTAAACTGGGTACTAGTGTTAAGGTTTTAAGCCTTAATTTAAACGGACATGTCACATCTCTTCCAGACAAAGACGGAAATATGGATGTTCAGATGGGCATTCTTAATTCAAAAATAAATATAAAAGATCTTGAAATTATAGATGAGCCAGAAATAAAGGCTCCCGGCTTTAAAAAAGGCTCAAGCGGAAAGATTAAGATGCAAAAATCACAGGATGTCTCTATGGAGATTAATGTGATAGGAAAAACTGTGGACGAGGCTATAGGTGAACTAGAGAAATATTTGGACGATGCATATATAGCAAAACTTTCTCAGGTCACAATCATCCACGGCAAAGGAACTGGAAAGTTGCGCTCTGCTATTCAGAGTTATTTGAAGAAATGTAACTATGTAGATTCATATAGAAACGGAACGTTTGGTGAAGGCGGAAGCGGAGCCACCATTGTCACTTTTAAATAAGTTTTAAAAATAATTCATAACTTTTTAATATTTATTTATGACAATATCATTAGGAGGATTTTATGGCAGACAAAAAGAAAATTTTAATAGTAGACGATGATGAGAATATCGCAAATCTCATTTCTTTGTATTTGACGAAGGAATGTTTTGAGACTCATATAGAACACGATGGAGAATCAGCCATTGAGGCATGGAAATCTTTTAATCCCGATTTAATTCTTCTTGATATTATGCTTCCAGGAATGGACGGCTACGATGTCTGCAGAACTATTCGTAAAGAATCTAATGTTCCTATCATTATGCTCTCTGCTAAAACAGAAGTTTTTGATAAGGTGCTTGGGCTAGAATTGGGCGCAGATGATTATATGATTAAGCCTTTTGACTCTAAGGAGTTGGTGGCTAGAGTTAAGTCAGTACTTAGACGCTATCAAGAGCCTACTGCCACACCTGAAGAGAAGGAAGATAAAGTTTTAGAGTTTAAAGATTTAACTATCAATCTTTCAAACTACGAAGTTATTTATAAGGGTGAGCCTGTTGAGATGACTCCAAGGGAGATTGAGCTACTCTACTTTTTGGCTTCTTCTCCTAACCAAGTATTTAACCGCGAACAACTTTTAGAGCAAATTTGGGGTTATGACTTTGCAGGAGACACTAGAACAGTGGATGTTCACATTAAACGAATCAGAGAGAAACTTCCAGACACAGATGAGTGGGCTATCGCTACTGTCTGGAGTGTCGGATATAAATTTGAATTGAAGGGTAAATAAAATGAAACTATCACTAGTAGCAAGATTTGTAATCAGTTATATAGTATTTGCAATATTAGGATTTGCAGCTGTATTGTTTTGCCAGCATACTTTCATTTATGGAGGCGAGCCTTTTGTTCACACTGATGAAATGCTATTTTGTATTTATTTTTTGTATTTTGTATTTCTTATCTTAGCAATAGTTATTTTTACAATTTTCTTTTATGGCTTTTATGTTCCTCTTCGAAAAATTAGAATTGCATCTATGGAATATGCTAAAGGAAATCTAACATATGATAATATAAACCCCTCCAAAGTCAATGAATTAAATGATATTTCATCTTCTATAAATCTAATGTCGAGACATTTAGGTAATACCAGGGATTATCAAAAAGATTTTATCTCAAACATCTCGCATGACTTTAGATCTCCACTCACTTCAATTAGAGGTTATTTGGAGGCTATGTTAGATGGTACTATCCCACCTTCTGAATATGAGCACTATCTAAAGACTGTCCTTTCTGAAGCAAATAGACTTGAGAACTTAACCACGGGTCTATTGGAGATGGATGGCTATGGCACTGAAGGTTTAGAGTTAATATACGAAAACTTTGATATGGAGCAGGTAGTAACTGAGGCTGTCGAGACATTTGAGGGAAGATGCAATAAGAAGAATTTGGAAATTGTTATGAAGTTCCCTAGTAAGCATTTTTTGGTTAATGGTGATAAAGGGAAATATGAGCAAGTTTTGTATAATTTACTAGATAATGCCATTAAATTTAGTCCTTCATCGTCTAAAATAATTATCAGTCTTTATAATCAAGGAGACAAACAATACTGCTCCGTCAAAGACTTTGGTCCGGGCATACCCTCAGACAAAATTGACAAGATTTTCCAGAGATTCTATAAATCTGATTCTTCCAGAGGGCGTGATAAGACTGGCAATGGCATCGGCTTATCAATAGTAAAGGAAATTATTATGGCCCACAATGAAACCATAGATGTTATCAGTACTGAGGGTGCAGGTTGTGAATTTGTATTCTCAATAAAACACGCTAAATAGGTTGAAAAATTGGGTAGTTTGTACTACTATATATGAGTATTATTTAAGAATATAAAAGGAGGCTACATCATGGCTTACAAAATTACTGATGGATGTATCGGTTGTGGTGCTTGTGAAGGAACTTGTCCTGTTGGCGCTATCAAAAATGCAGGCGATGTTTATGAAATCGACGCTGCTGCTTGTATTGAGTGCGGAGCTTGTGCAGGTTCATGCCCAACAGATTCAATTAAACTAGATGACTAATCAATTCATAAAAAAATGAACTATCGTTATCGATAGTTCATTTTTTTATGTTTAAATGTGGCTAGTTTCTGGATTTTCGTATTTGGTGTAATCTCCTAACCAGACTAATTCTAACTCACCTGTCGGACCTTGACGTTGTTTAGCCACATTAACTAAAACTCTATTTTTATCTTCCTGCTTTGTTTCTTGATCATATACTCTAGAAAGTAGAATTGCTACATCGGCATCCTGTTCTAGTCCACCTGACTCACGAAGGTCCCCAATATTTGGTTTTTTATCTTCTCTGGTTTCAGGTCCACGGTTAAGCTGTGAAAGTGCAACTACAGCCACATCCAGTTCTTTGGCAATAGCCTTAAGTGTTCTAGAAATCTCTGCCACCTGCTGCTCTCTGTTACTTATCTTCAAGTGTTTGCCCGATGAGTTTGTAGTTAAAAGCTGAATATAGTCAACTACCACTACCTTTATATCTCTTTCTAGTTTTAGTTTTCTACATTGAGATCTCATAACGTTAACATCAATACCTGATGTATCATTTATAATAATCTGCGAATTACCAACAGTACCTGCTGCTTCTACCAGATTTTCCCAATCCCTATCACTTAATTCTCCATTTCTAATCTTTTGACCACTAATCATAGATACTTGAGAAAACAAACGCTGTACTAATGATTCGTCTTTCATCTCTGCACTAAAGATAGCAACAGGAATATTTTGTTTAATTCCTACATGCTCTGCAATATTTAGTGCTAGCGCTGTTTTACCAACGGATGGTCTGGCTGCGATAAGAATCAAATCACCTGGCTGCAACCCTGATAACATATAATCTAACTTAGTATATCCAGTCTTAATACCAGTAATTGAGCCTTTTGTCTTTGATGCTTTATCTATTTTATTGATAACACTAAGTGCTATATCTTTAATATCTTTTACTTCGCTTGAATGTCCTTTTTGAACTAAATCAAATATTTCTTTTTCTGTAAACTCTAAAAGTTCATCTGATGTTTCGTTTCCAGCATAGCATCTATTAGTAATATCTTCTGTAGCCTTTATAAGTTTTCTCATAACAGATTTGTCATGCACTATTCTAGCATACTCTTTTACATTAGCTGATGTGGTTACCATATCTAAAATGTTTTTAATAAAGTCCAAACTAACAATCTCTGAAGGAACGCCCTGTTCTTCTAACTGCGCTTTTACAGTAACTAAATCGCACGCTTTTCCCTCTGATGACAATTTCATCATTGCCTTAAACAATTCTGCGTAGTTTTTATTATAAAAATCATCTGCGTTAATAGTTTCACCCGCAACAGAAATAGCATTGGAATCCATAAGCATAGATCCAATGACTGCTTGTTCAGCTTCATTACTATGTGGCATTACTCTTTTTACTACTTCGTCCATAATATTTCCCTTAGTTCATGATGTTATCTATTATAGTACATATTCATTATTTTGCTACTACTTTTATGGTAAGTGTTGCCTGTACTTCTGGATGTAACTTGATTTTTACATCATATGTTCCAAGTGACTTGATGTTTTCAGGTAGAACTACTTTCTTCTTATCAAACTCTAAGTTTAGCTGTTTTTTTGCTTCGTTGGCCACATCTTTGGTTGAAATTGATCCAAATAGTTTTCCTTCCACTCCTGCATCCATCTTAATAGTGATAGACTGAGTGGCTAATTTATCTGCCAATGCCTTGGCATCATCCAACTTTTCCTGAGCCACTTTCTCATCGTTTTTCTTCTGAAGTTTTAAATCATTAAGGTTTTTGCTGTCTGCTTCCACACCTTTCTTCTTAGGTAGGATAAAGTTTCTAGCATAACCGTCATTTACTTCTACTATCTCTCCTTTTTTGCCGAGAGATTTCACATCTTCTAATAGGATAACTTTCATTATAGTTCTCCCTCCTTTATCTTAGCCGTAATAAGTTTTTTCAAATCCTTTACTACATCTTCCACTTTTGCACCTTTGACTTGGGCACCCGCCAAAGTCATATGACCGCCGCCTCCAAATTCTTCCATAAGAACCTGTACATTCTTATCAACTGCTCTAGCGCTAATATATACTTGGTCATTGTATGGTGTAAGCACGAACGATGCTTTGATGTCCTTAACAGTAAGTAACTCGTTAGCTGCCTGCGCACCCACTGTAGTAGGTGAATCTACATCCTTAGCAGTACAAACTGAAATAGCATAGACATCTTTATATATTTCTGCATTGCTGATAGTATCAGCTTTTGCCTTGTAATCTTCCAATTTATTTCTAAACATTTTGTTGACAGTGGCAATCTCTGCACCTTTTCTTCTTAGGTAGGCTGCCGCCTCAAAAGTTCTAACTCCCACTCGCCTAGTGAAGTTGTTAGTATCAACCATTATTCCACCGTACATAGTATTTGCTTCTTTCACCGTCAAGCGTACTGTCTCGTTTACATACTGCATAATCTCAACCACCAACTCACATGATGATGAGGCAGTAAGTTCTATATATGAAAGTTGAACATTTTCAATAGCATCTTCTTTTTGTCTGTGATGATCCACTACCACCTTGGTCTGCGCTCTATTAACGAGCATAGGTTCTTCGGCGTAGTCTGCACTGTGACAATCCACCACTATCAAAACGTCGTTCTTTGTAATCTCATCTAGCGCCTCAGAGCCCTTCATAAACATATCGTCTGGGTACTCTTCATCTCTCTTGAAATCATCCACTAACGGAGCCACTGTACTTGTATACTCACCCAAAACTATGTGAGCCTCCTTACCCAAGGTCTTAGCGATACGATAAAAACCTATGGCTGCACCAAAGGCATCGTTGTCCGCCAAGTGATGTCCCATAATATAAACATCTGCATGGTCCATAAGTAGTTCTCTAAATGCTGTAGCCTTAACACGAGATTTAACTTTAGTGTTCTTTTCTACAGATTTAGATTTACCACCGTAGTAGTAAACTTTATTTCCGTCTTTTAGCACTGCCTGATCGCCACCGCGTCCAAGTGCCAAGTCAATGGCCGAACTTGCTAGTTCATAATTATCTATCAGTTTTTCATTTCCACGACCCAATCCAATGCTTAAAGTGGCATCCATATTGTCGCCCGTATGAATTTCTTTTACTTCATCTAGCACAGAGAACTTATTGCTCTGCATCTGGTTTAAATATTTTGCTTTAAAGAATACAAAGTACTTATCAGTTTCAACTTTTCTAACAATTCCGTCGTAATCACCAAAGTACTTAGCAATCTTTCTTTCAATAAGCGCAAGAGTAAGCGTTCTTCTGGCTGGCTCTACTTCCTGCATCAACTCATCATAGTTATCTAAATATATGTGTCCTACAATCAATTTTTCATCTGCATTTTCTTTTTCTAACTGACTAATATATGAGTAATCAAATAGATAGAAAGCAATCATATCTGCCTTTCTACCCTCATCCGATTTATTTTCATTCCAATTATAGTCTAGAAAAAACTCTTTTAAAACAACTTTGTATTCTCTGTCATTGTAAGTCATCATAAATTCATTTCTGCCAGACTCGTCAAATTTAATATTTGAGCTATCGAATTTATTAAAAACTGATATGACATTTTTATTGTTAATATTCTCGCCCTGCACTACATCTTCTAGCATATTGTTAGCCCAAAGAATGCGTCCGGTCTCATCTAGAAGACCAAATGGTACATCCAAGTCATTTAACATCTGCTTTTGAATGTGACTATAGTCTGCACCAAACTCCACCAAATCCTTCACAAAAACAGATTTATATCTAGTGTAAATTACCAAAACAGCTGTAGCATAAATAACAGTGCCCACAGCCATATAAATTCCGCCTGTATAGTCATACCAAAAACTAACCACTGTAAGTACTACCCACAAAGGTAAAAAATACAGCGGCAATTTTATGAAACGCATGATTTTTCCTTTTACTTTTGTATTTTCACTCATAAAAACTCCCAAACACATTTCGTGTTATACGTACAGAAAATTATACATTATTTCGCCAAAATCTCCAATACTTTCGCACACGGATTTTTATCTGGCTTATATGAAAATTCATCCCAGAATTTTTCAAAATCCACTGTCTTTGACGAAGCCACTTTATCGCCTATTGTAGTTAAGTCAGAAATCCAAAGATTTGGATAATTATTATGTATATATTGTTCGAAACCGTTGTTTTTGTTGAATATAGCATACACCGGCTTTCTGACTGCAGCAAAACATGTCGCAAACATAAATGTATTTGTAACCAAAGCGTCCGCCAAATAAAGAACCTTTCTGAAATCTAGCATCTGCTTCATAAATCCAATTTTTTTCTGATACTCAGGGCCTAGATGAACAGCATTTTCCATTAGCTCTTCAGAATTAGTAACGATAAACCAATCATCTGGCACATTGTCGGCTAACACCTTCCAATCTAGATCTTTGTAAGGATTTTCTTCATCGTCGTCAAACTTGCCAGAAAGCAAGATTGTTAAAATCTTTTTGCCCTTAGCAGCCGGATAATATGATTCCAATTTTTCACGTTTTTCTTCTATATTAGTCTGCTTATAAATATCATATGCCATAGGTGAAGTGTAACCTTCTATCACTTCAATGCCCTTTGTCTTGTAGACATTGTCTATTATCCTCTTCTCAATAGGAGAATTGACCATTATATGTGTGAAGTTTTGGAAAGTCTTCTTATTTGAATCTCCTCTATTTAGTGCCTTGAGTAGAAAATCATATGGCGTGGCAATCAACACCTTGGTCCCTTTAGGATTAACCAACTTTTTCTTTGCAGGAAGCGAACCGTCCACGCACACCAAATCTACAGCTTTCTTGCAATAGTTTTCCTTTCCTATTTTGGAGCCCAAGCCTATCATATCGTTCTTGGAATTCTCATTAGAAAAGTACATCTCCATCTCAATGTCGCTGTTTTCTTCTATGTATTTTTTAAGTATTTGTAAATCTGGATTTAGGCCACGGCCTTTAGATTCAATAAATGAAATTTTTTTCATTTACTTCTCCTTAAAAATAATCGTTAATAATTTTAGCAATTCTCTCAGTACTATGTCCGTCACAACCTGTCATATAGTTTTCGACAAAGTCCTTGTGTTTATCAGAAATTGTATGCAAACTGTCATCAGTGATAAATTTTTCTAACTCATCTTGATTCATATAAACTTCACCCGGCAAATCATCAGGATAAGATAAGTAGAAACCTCTGTTGTATTTTTCCAAATCGTAACAGAAGAATGCAATAGGCTTATTTAGCAATGCATATTCAAATATTACTGATGAGTAGTCCGTAATTAGCATATCTGAAACTAGCATCATATCGTTAGTTGAGAAATCTCTCTCCACATAGACATTATCGTACTTGCCATCCACTATGTCATTTTTCATGACAGGGTGTGGGCAAACTACAAACACCTGATTGTCCTTCAAGTTTTTAGAAAGTCTCTCAAAATCAAGTTCTGGCTGGAAGTTTGCTCTTCCACCCCTGGCATCTCTAAATGTAGGGGCATACACAATCACTTCTTTGCCCTTAAGGTTAGGGCGCTTAGCATAAACTTTTTTTCTAACACTGTTAATATATTCCTCGTCAAAGAACATATCTGTTCTAGGAACTCCCACGTCCTTAACTTTCTTTAAATCCACCTCAAATGCATCAGCATAAATAGGTCTAACCGCCTTACCACTCACGCAAACTAAATTGTACTGTGCATGTGTGGCTGCATCTGTCACAGGACTCATATTGGTGCCGTGCTTTCCAAACATCTTGAACGCACCACACGCATGCCATAGTTGAATGAATCTTTGCTCTGGTTTAAGTGGGAAGTATCTCAAATACTTCACGTAATCATCTGTCACTATTACCTTGCTAGAGCCAAGCTCCATCACCATCTTTTTTATATCTTTATTTTTATGTGGGAGCATGGCTGCCACTATCTTTTTATCACCCTTAATGTGGTCATACAAAGCCTTTGCATTACCCTCTAGTTCGCCATCTTTTCTTATAGTAATGAAAAGTGTCTGATTCTTCACCGGAAGTTCTGTTGCCTTATTAATCCACTTAATGAACTTCTTATCATTCATATAGTTTGGATCATTATGAACATCCAAAAGTTTTTTAAGTTCCCAGCCCTGGTTAACCACTAGTTCATCGTCTTTCAAATCAGCGCTCTTTTCCTCAAACGCCTCTTCCATAGTTTTACTAGCCAAAGATGAATCAACCAACTTCATATACTCTTTCTTATCCTCGTTAAAGAAAACAAGTTCCGTATCATACGCCTGGAAAGACCCTTTAATATAGAAATCTTTCACATAGTCAGTAATAGGCTTACTCTCATCAAAATCAAAGCCTTTCAAAAAGTCTGTATTGAAAACTTTGTTTGCTACTATATTATCAAGGCTAAGTGCATCGTTGTATGATTCCACTTCTCTAACAGATGAGATTGCTATTTTGTTTGCAAATATAGGAATAGAATTACCATCACCTGTAAATACTTGCTCCACTCTAAAGTCTCTTCCGCCTCTAATGTCTCTCTTAAACATCCACTTAAGCATACTTGTTCCGTAAGAGAACTGATCATCACCCAAGATTATATAGTCTGTATCGCAGTTTTTTATCTGCTCATAATAGAAAGAGTTTTTATCTGCGGCATCTACAAAGAATACATTGTGAGTGCAGACATCATTCTTCTCTGCTATCTCTTTCATTTCACTATTAACAGTAACTTTAGTTCTAATAAAGTTTTGATAGACTACGCTCTGCATAGTTTTAACAAAACCTTCCTCGTTCTGTGGATTTCCATAAATAGCAAAAGTAAATGCTGCACTATCTAATATTTCTTTTCCTTCTAGGCCAATATTTTGGAATGTCACATCAGGAATTTCGTCAGAAATCATAGCCAGAGTATAAACATCTAACTTCGATACGATAGATTTTATCTCTTCCACTATCTTATTATTAATATCAGGACTTTGAACCCAATACTTTGAGTAGAACTGTCCTGCTAAAATACGTAACTCTTTTCCATAAATAGCATTTACATACTGCTTAATCCAAGTTTCTGCCTCGCAAGCTTCCTCTATAGTCTTATACTTAGGATTATCCCTAAGCAAACTTTCCTTTGCCAGCTTAGCAATTTGCTTGTGAGCTTCTATATAATCCTCTATCTTTGTATCGGATATTACCGTAGTAGCAGAGTTTTCATTATCCACCAAACGTCTGTAGTGGAACACTCTGTCCTCTAGCGTGGCAATAGTCTTACTGTTAAAAACAAACTGCATAGTAAAGACTCCATCCTCAGAATATGTGAGTGGTGGAATCTTCATATCATTTTTATCTATTATTTCTTTTTTAAAGAATTTATTACATAGAGAAAATGTATTGATAATATCAAGATCATACTTATCTATAGTAGGTTTTAAAACAGTATCTTCTAAATCCTTAATCATATACGTTCTAGATTCGTCAAAAATATCGTACTGAGCTATTACTAAATCGGCCTTATATTTCTTTGCCTTTTCATACATATGCTCAAGCGCTGTACTCTCTAGCAAATCGTCTGCATCTAAAAAATAAAGGAACTCTCCCTTCGCTATTTTTATTCCGTCATTTCTAGCTGCTGCCACTCCCTCGTTTTCTTTGTCGATGACGATAAGATTATCATTTTCCTGCTCGTACTCACGCAAAATGTCTATAGTGGAATCTTTTGAACCATCATTAATACAGATGATTTCAAAATCATCTATAGTTTGAGCCACAGCACTGTCTAGTGTCTCAGATATAAATTCTTCCGAATTATATGCCGGTATAATAATTGATGCTTTCACTTAATTCTCCATTTATTTTTATATGAATCTACGCATTAAATAATAACATATTTAAGGGAAAAATGTTATAATTATGTCGGTGTTCTGATGAGGAACCAATCATTGATGAATTGATAAAATAGGGAGTTATAAATGATTATTTTCTTGTCCATATTTGCGGTTATCTTACTTATCGGATGTAGGGCAACTTCTATCAAAGAATTTAATACGGACTACATGAGCAAAGATAACACGAACATTATCAAGGGTGTCTTCGTGGTGTTTGTTTTCTTTTCTCACTGTTCTCAGTATTTGAAGTTGGGAGGCATTTATGATGACCCTTACTTAGCCGTTAGGTCTTTCCTTGGGCAAATGATAGTGGCCATGTTCTTGTTCTACTCTGGCTACGGCATAATGGAATCTATCAAGGCCAAATCATTTGATTATGTGAAAAAAATCCCTGTTAGGAGAATACTTAAAACCTTGATTAACTTCGATATTATAGTTCTTCTATACTATATTATTGACTTGATATTCAAAATTAACTATACGTGGTCAGACCTTTTGTGGTCATTTGTCGGTTGGAAAAGTGTTGGTAATTCAAGCTGGTATATTTTGGCAATATTAATTCTATATGCACTATCTTTCCTTGCCTTTTTACCAATCAAATTTTCCAATAAAAAATATATGCATATATTGTGTGCCAGCATCATGACAATTTTAACTGTGGTGGCAGCATTTCTATTATTTAATGCAGACAAAGAGTCTTACTACTATAACACTCTGTTGATTTACCCTCTAGGAATGTGGTTCTCCATACTCAAAATATACATAGACAAATTTGTTATGAAAAATCATATAATCTATTTTGTAGTTCTTATGATTGGACTTGCAGCATTTATCTACACTCATGAACATGCCCTAGGCCAGCCTTACATTGAAAATGGGTTACATTATACATTATCGCTTCCATACACACTTTGGTCTTTTGCATTTACACTATTTATAGTATTGCTAACTATGAAACTGCGCATTAAAAGTTTTATCTATAAGTGGTTAGGAGAGCATATATTTACTGTTTATATGCTACAAAGAGTCCCTATGATTATATTCCAACAAATTGGTCTAGATAAATACAAATATCTTTTTGTTATTCTTTCATTGATTGCTTCCGTAGCATTGGCAATAGTATTTGATGCATTCTTCAAAAAACTATGGAGCAAAATTAAAATATAAAATTTTCATAAAGAAGGAGTTTGAATAATTCAAACTCCTTCTTTGTTTAATATTTATTTTACAAACTTTTTCTTTTTACTTTTCATTTCTCCCACAAAGAATCTATTCTTCTCCTTGTATCCGCGAATATTTTTTAAAATATAATCTAGTCTCTCATTTGCATTTTTAGCATCAGTTAATGCCTTGTCTATTTCATCAAACGACAATGTAGATTCATCTTTCTTATAAATAAAAATATCATCCCCATTAGTCATGCTCTGCTCAGTCTGTTCAGGACTGTATCTATGAACCACATCATTTGTAAAGAAAATATCGCTTGTTATTTGCTTAGCAGGATTTCCTCCCCAAATAGTGTTTGATGGAATAGTCTTGTTTGAAATAAGTGACATTGCACCTAATATACTTCCTGATCCCATCTTTGTTCCTTTAAGAATCATTGCGCTCTGACCCACCCAAATGTGGTCTCCTAAGAAAATACTTTTAGTTAAATTCTTTCTCTTTCTTGATTCTATATCATAGATAATATGAGGGTCTGCCATTCTTAGCCAAATTCCAAAAGAAAACAAGCCCCTGTTTCCAATAACTATGTGTTTTCTCTCAGAGCAAATGGCATTCAATTTGCCGTTCATATAATTTTTCTCTCCCATATAGAAAACACTATCACTGTGAACCATTACATTTAAAAGATAAATATTATGATTACTACTTAAATAAATAACACTATTATCTCCTTCAAAGGATAAGGTAGAATCTTTAATGTTTACATCATCCTCTAAGAAAAGAATGTTGTTCTTCCCCTTAAACACAATCTTTGAATTAACCAAAGTGGTCTTTTTATTTTCACCAAATAATATCTTGTTTTCTTTTAATGAATTGACTTCACCCAAATCAATTATCTGTTCCATCATTACCCTCTTCTTTCACTGTGCGCTCACCCAGATCTTTTACATCTACTTCATTTAGCATAACATCACCATCTTCTAGATGAATGCCCCATCTAAATGATGTCCAATCTTCTGGAATGTCTATCGCAAAACCAGCGTACTTATAATTTCTAACATTTTTCCCAAATATCTTGATTCTTTTCTTACATCCATGTCTTATGGACTTTATTCTCTGGCCATTGCTTTCGGCAAAGATATAGTCATCTTCTTTCATAGCATAAACTGGGGTGCTAAATCTACCTCTAAGCATTCCCTCGTATCCTTCTTTGTCTTGCCAGCCTAGAGTTCTAATAGTTTTCTCTGAAAGTCTATCAAACTCTTGTCCTTTATATGAGAATACTAAGTCCCCATCTTTGTATTCAGTATCCATTGTTATTTTTCTTCCATATTTAAGAGATAGGAGTCCTTCTATCACAGGCATTCTAGTGTTTATACTTAGGATAACATCGTCATCAACACTCTTAAGAACATTCTGTAGACGTTTCTTAAACTTAGGCATCTCTTCTTCAGATATCATCTCCATAATCACTTCTTGATTGTTCTCTAACAAATATGTTCTCAAGTGATAAGCTACCACAAACTGGATATATGGAATAACTTTTCCTTTTTTAAGACGGCAATATCTCATCAACTTTTTATATCCCTGTCTTAAGAATTTGTCATATCTATCTTTTGACCTCCAAGAACTATCCACAAGGGAAGTCTCGTCTCCTCTTCTTCTGTAGTAGTAGATTGCATCCTTTATCAAACCATATTTTTCACAACTCAACAATACTTTGTTCACCGCCAAAGCATCTTCCCAGAAGTCCATCTTCTTATTAAACCTAAATTTCTTTAACGCTTTTCCTTTTATGAAAAGCCCACCCACAAAGTATTGTGGATATGTAAAGTCTACATTTATATCTACTATTTCTTTGTCTTCAAATCTCCCATTAGCCTTATGGGGACCTTCCTGTGCATCAAAGAAAAATCTTTCAGTAGTAGCCATGTCAATGTTAGGATATTTTTGGAAAAACTCTTTTGCTTTCTTTAGCATATCCTTGTCAAACTTATCATCGGCATCTAAGAACACCACAATATCTGACTCATCTTGCTTTGCCATCTTTAATCCATAGTTTCTGGCTATTGCCACACCCTGGTTTCTTTCAAAAACATGAACAAATATATTATCAGGATATTTTTTCTGATACTCATTACAAATATCTAAAGAACCATCCGTGCTCTTATCATTAATCAAATATATTTTTACATTATCACTAAAAGGCAGTGACTGTGCTATCACACTATCCACTGCCTCTTTCAAATATTTTTCCACATTGTATACTGGGATAATGACTTTAAACATCTAGTATTATATCTCCCACTTCATTATAGTTTTGCCAAAGCCTCTGGTGGAGTCCTTTGCAAATGCTTCTTTGGCGTCCTCTATATCTCTAACGATAATAACCTCGCCCACTATCTTCTTAAGTCTTTCTATCACTTCAGGATTAGTCTGGTAAAGATTAATAGTTTTTACAAAATCATCATATCCACTTCGGCTGCTACCAAAAATTCTAAGTCCCTTTTCCAAAACCATTCTTGTGTTAATAGGAACTGGATTTTCTGATACACCAAGAATAGAAATTGTTCCTTCAGGGTTAATATAATCAATTATCTGATTGATAGCATCACCTGAAAACTCATTTCCCACACACTCAAAAGCGTGATCTACCCTTAAATCTTCTGGTATAGCATCTGTCTTAAACACTTCATCTGCAAAATCAAAGTCTTTAAGTTTCTCATCATCTATTCCAAACACATACAGTTTAATGTCTGGGAACATTGCTTTAAATAAAACTGCTGTAATATAACCTAGGTTACCATCTCCCCAAACACCTACAGCATTTCTTCTAGAATGAGCAAATCTATCCATCCTAATAATGGCGTGAACACTTACTGTGAGTAGTTCTGTAAATGCCGCCACTTCCAAATCTATATCTTCTGGCATCTTAACTAGTCTGCCAGCATCTATCTCCACATACTCTTGCATAAATCCATCGTATCCACTAGCTCTAAACTTACTGCTTCTTAAGTAGTTTTCTGCTATCACATCGTCAGTCTCCACTGGGGTGTTTGGAATCATTACCACTAAATCATCTTTTTTAAAAAATCCAGTTGGGTCATTAACCACTCTTCCTATAGCCTCATGAATAAGGGCCATTGGAAGTTTCTTTTTCAAAACCTCTTCTGACCTTTCTCCTCTATAGTATCTTTGATCCGCATGACAAATAGACAAATAAATTGGTCTAACAATTGCTTTGTCTGTGTTTACAGCAATATCACTGCATGAATATTCAAAAATACCCGGTTTAATTAATCTATAAATATGATTTAGCATACACCCTCCAAATCAATTATAACAAAACCTGAACTTTTAAGAAACATCGCTGTCTTCGTGAATAAGTGCTTCCGCTACTCTAAGATCATACTGATATGTCACTTTAATATTTGTCTCTTCGCCTTCCACTAAACTAACTGGAAGTCCTTTGATAACAAAAATCTTAGCTGCATCTGTTAGGATGGCTTTCTCCTTATCTGTAAGTCCATTGTAGAGTTCTTTCAACTTCTTAATTTTGAAAGACTGAGGAGTTTGACCTTGATACATTTTTGTTCTATCTGGAATGTCTGAAATAATCTTGTTGTCTTCACTCACCACGATAGTGTCAGTAGCTCCAAACACTGTATCACAAGCGCCATATTCTTTAGCCGCCTCTATGTTTTCTTTAATAATTCTATCTGTTATAAAAGGTCTAACTGAATCGTGTGTAACAATAATATCATCGTCTGTCAATTCATAGTTTTCTTCTATATAAGCTATAGAATTCATAATAGTTTCATTGCGAGTGCTTCCGCCCTCTATCACTACTACTTTATCCTGCTTTCCAATGTGCTTTTCAACTAATTCTTTTGTATAATCAACCCATTCTCTTGGGCAAAGAATTATAACTTTCTCAAAAGCATCATCCAAATAGAATTTCTCTAAAGTATGTATTAATATTGGTTTTTTATTAATTTCTAAAAACTGCTTTGGCTTGTCCACATTTCCCATTCTGCTTCCAATACCTCCAGCCAGTATCGCCCCAAAAACCATTACTTTTCCTTTCATAAATAATCTTCATTTTGCTAGAAAAATTATAACATTATTCTTGATTATTTGCTATAATCTACTTGATTAATTATAGGTGAGGAAAACAATGATTCCTAATAGTAAATTTTCAAAAATATGCGTTAAGACAATATTGGTAATACTTTTTGCATTACTAGGATTCCTTTTTGTAAAATCGCTATTTAAAACAAGTATTTTTGCAACTCATTTTAATGATATTGTTCAACCAAAAACTCTTGTTTTAATCATTTTTTCAATTACTTTAATCTTTATTATTTTTGCGATTTTTAAAATATTAAACAGATGTAGTAAAAAGGCTTTAACAATTATTACAATTTCTATTTTTGCTTTTATCGTTATTCTACAAATTTTCATTTCATTTAAATTCAATATTCACTTTGTTACAGATTCCTATATGATAAACGATCAAGCTTTATCCATAGCTAAAGGACTTAACAAGGGTATCGATACTACTAATCTATACTATTACTATATTTCTAATAATAATTTTATTGTGATTTTTTTGGCTTTTATATATAAGATTCTTCTTTTCTTCGGAACTACAAATTATGTGGCTATATTAACATTATTTAATGCTCTTTTAATAGATCTTTCTATCTTTTTTGTTTATAAGACTTTGAAGATTTGTTTTAACAGAACCGTAGCTACAAAATATATGATACTATCTCTGCTTAATCCAATTAACTACTTTATAATTTTTTGGGTTTATTCCGCAACATTTTCGATGCCACTTACCACGGCAATTATATATTTGGTGGCATCCATATGGAAATCAGGTAATAGTAATCCAATAAAAAATAACATAAAGGTTGGTTTGATATCTCTAATAGGTGTAGTAGGATTCTTTCTAAGACCTACAGTTCTTATTCCTATTATCGCTACCGTACTATGCTTTATCTTGTTTGTTAGAATTAATAAAAACAATTTAAGAAGGATATCAGTCTCTCTTGTTATTTTTATTATGGTTGGCTTTTTATCATTTTTGGGAATTAACAAACTAGTATATAGTTACGTGGATGATACATCTGGTTACTTTCCTGTGACTCACTATATAATGCTTGGTTTATCAAACGACGGGAAGTTCTCAGCAGATGTTGTTCACAATACTGCTAAGTACAAGACCAAAGAAGAAAAACAAGAATACCATATAAAGGAAATAAAGAGGCTGGTCAATGACCTTGGTTTTTTAGGGGTTTCAAAACTCTATTTAAATAAAGCAGAAACTACATGGGCGGACGGAAGTGCTGCATATCCAGGTTTTACAAAATTTGTGGAAAACGAAGACTCTCTTTATAATTACCTTTTTGGCGAAAAAAATGATTTTATTTTAATATACAGTCAATTGTTCCGAATATTAACCTTATTGTTTTCAGCTATACTTGTCTTAATTCAATTTACTAAAAAGAAATCCAATATTAGTATGCTTGTGTCTATTTCCATACTGGGTGCAATTGTTTTCTATATGATTTGGGAGGCAAAAGAGTGTTATTCTGTTCCTTTTATTCCTTTGTTATTAATGATGGAATGTTTAGGTATAGACAACTCTATTAAGTTTTTAAAGAGCAAATGTTCTGTCAGTTCAAAAGTAATACTATTACCTCTTTTATGCATAATTGAAATCGCTACTCTAATTATTGGATTTACCTACTACAGTGATTTCACACAGAAAAAATACACTGCAAAAAATATGGCCATTTATTCATATGGATCCAATTGGCAATATCAATTGGATGATGCTGCTTCCAAAAATAAGATTATAAAGCAATCATTTTATACAAAAAATGACTTTAATACGCTAGAATTTAAGTCTTTTAGATTAGAATCACCAAATAGCAAATATGATGTCACTCTTACATCGGGTAATAAAACCCGTAGCAAGAAGACTATAGACTCCTCATTTATAAAAGGTGATCAGTTGATATTTTCTATTAAGCCACAGCATCCAATCAATTTAAAAAAATACACTGTAACTATTAAACCACAATCCAATCAAAATGGATTAAGTTTTGCAGTTGATAATTATACGGCTATGCCGAAATACAACGGTGATTTATATATTAATAATGATAAGCAAAGTGCGAATCTTTTATTAAGGGCTTACCTTGAATCGAAAAACGTCATTATAAGTAGCTTTCTATACATTTTTATAATCGGAGCGTTTATGATACTAGAATTACTGTCTATGCTAGTTTTGATAAAAATAAAAGATTGATTTTTACAACTTTCTATTTGAAATACTGTTCTAAAACAACAAAAAGCCCTCAAATGTTTTTACATTTGAGGGCTTCCTTTATTATTTAAAATTTTTATAGTCTCTTCAATAACTCTTCTGTTTTATCTTCAAATCCAGGTTTACCAAGTAGTGCAAACATATTTGCTTTGTAACTCTCAACACCTGGTTGATTAAATGGATTAACTCCTAGCATATATCCACTAACACCGCAAGCGAATTCATACATATAGAACAACTGTCCAAGACTAAATTCATCTTGCTTTGGAATATTTATAATGAAGTTTGCAACTTCACCGTCAGTGTGTGCAAGGATTGTTCCATTCATAGCCGACTTGTTTACGAAATCCATATCTTTTCCAGCTAAGTAATTTAGTCCGTCAATATCTTCTGGATCTTCACCTATTACCACACTGCTTTGTGGTTCTTCTACATTTAGAACTGTCTCAAACATAATTCTAGTTCCATCCTGAATGAACTGACCTAGTGAATGTAAGTCTGTTGTCAAGTCAACTGCTGCTGGAAAAATACCTTTTCTATCTTTTCCTTCACTCTCGCCATAAAGCTGTTTCCACCACTCAGCTACGTAGTGAAGACTTGGTTCATAGTTAGCTGTAATCTCTACAGATTTACCCTTGCCTAGCATTACGTTTCTAGCTGCAGCATATAGCATAGCGTCATTTCCCATAGCATCATTATTTAGAGCCATCTCTCTTCCGCTTGCTGCACCTTCCATAAGTTTGTCTATATCAGCGCCACTAACTGCGATAGGAAGAAGACCTACTGCAGTGAGAACTGAGAATCTTCCACCTACATCATCAGGCACTACAAAACTCTCGTAACCTTCAGCTGTAGCTAGACTCTTTAGAGCTCCCTTATTAGCATCTGTAGTAGCATAAATTCTCTTAGCTGCTTCTTCTTTTCCATATTTCTTTTCAAGTTTTTCTTTGAATACTCTAAATGCGATAGCAGGCTCTGTAGTAGTTCCTGACTTGGAAATAATATTTACTGAGAAATCTCTTTCTCCTACCACATCCAATAGCGCATTCAAGTAAGAAGAACTAATATTGTTTCCAGCATAGTAGATTTCTGGTGTCTTTCTAATTTCCTTTGGCGCATTGTTATAGAAATCGTGTCTTAGAAACTCGATAGCTGCTCTTGCACCTAGGTATGAACCACCAATACCGATTACGATTAAAACCTCTGAATCGTTCTTAATCTTCTCTGCTGCTTCTTTTATTCTTGCAAACTCTTCCTTGTCATAATTTACTGGCAAATCAATCCAACCAAGAAAATCATTTCCCTCGCCTGTCTTTTCCACCAATGCCTTTTTAGCTTCTTCTGCTTTTGGCATTATAGCCTTAATGTCTGCCTCTGACACATACTGCGTAGCCTTAGAATAATCAAATGTTACTTTACTCATCAATATTTCCTCCAAATAAAAATCTATCTATAGTGATACAACCATTTCCTTAACCAATTGCATTGAATGCTCTGCTGCTGTACTTACAAAATCATCGAAAGACATTCTAGCAGATCCATCAGCCTTGTCTGAAATTGCTCTTAAGATTACAAAAGGCACATCGTTTAGATAAGCCACTTGTGCTATAGATGCTCCCTCCATCTCACAACAATCTGCATCAAACTCTTCTACCAAATAATCTTTCGCGTCCTTATCGCTAATGAATTGATCGCCTGTAGCAATAATACCCTCAATAACTTTAACGCCTAAGTTCAAGCGCTGCGCACTCCTTGTTGCCATTTCAATCATTCTATCGTCCGCGTCAAAGAATTTAGTTCCTATATTTGGTATTTCGCCTGGATCACAATCATCCAAAGTTCCTGTATTAAAATCATGCTGAATAGCTTTTCTTGAAATAACGATATCACAAATATTCATATCATTATTTAGTGAACCAGCCACTCCAGTATTTATCAAATAATCAATGTGGAAATCGTCCACTAAAATCTGTGCACATATACTAGCATTAACCTTACCTATTCCGCAGCGAACAACCACAGCGTCTTTGCCGCAGAGGTCTCCTGAGTAAAATTGCATTCCTGCTTTTTCTTCCACTTTTACATTTTTCATTATGTCCTTTAATCCCTGGACTTCGTCAAATCTTGCTCCAATAATTCCTATCATTTATATAATACCTTCCTTTGCTTGTTCTAGGCCTTCTGCCAACTGGTCTGGACAAGAAGTCCCTCTGGCCTGGCAATCTATTCCTTTCATTCTTGAGATAGCTTCATCCACATCCATCCCTTCTACTAGCGCTGCCACTCCTTGAGTGTTTCCATGACATCCACCTTCAAATTTAACGTTTCGTACCTTGTCATCTACTATGTCAAAACGCACCGCTCTTGAGCATGTGCCCTTGTTCTCATGTCTAAGTCCTTCTCTTGTCATAACTAACCTCTTTTCTTCATATACTAATCATTTAGCATTGAATCATATATTTCTGCCACTTCATTAATATCACCCTCGGCTATCAATTCTCCATGCTCTAGTAAAATGGCTTTATTACAAAGTCTTTTAACCTGCTCTAAACTATGTGATACGAAAAGAACTGTTACGCCGTGATCAAACATACCTTGCATCTTCTTCTCGCACTTCTTTCTAAACTTAGCATCACCTACAGATAGTACCTCGTCCAAAATCAAAATCTCCGGCTCTACCACAGTGGCTATTGAGAAACCAAGTCTAGCTCTCATACCTGATGAGTAGTTTTTAATTGGAACATCTATAAAGTCCCCAAGTTCTGAGAACTCTAAAATCTCCTCATACTTGGACTCAAGAAACTCTCTTGAGAAACCAAGTACTGAACCGTATAGGAAAATATTTTCTCTTCCTGTGTAGTTAGGGTCAAAGCCAGCACCCAACTCAATCATAGGAGCGATATGTCCGTTTCTTATAACCTTACCGGTAGTTGGTTTGTAAACTCCGGCTATAATTTTTAGAAGAGTGGACTTTCCTGCACCGTTAAGTCCAAGAATTCCAAGCCTGTCTCCTTTGTTTAACTCAAAGTTAATATTTTTAAGAGCCCAAAATTCATTGAAGCGAATTTTTTCACCCTTTATCTTCTTTATTAATAATTCCTTTAAGTTGTCTACATTCTCTTTGCTTAGGTTGAAGAGAATACTGACATCTTGTACTACTAAAGCTTTCTTTGCCATAATTCCCTCCTAAATATGCAAGATAAATTTATCTTGATTCTTTTTGAATATCCAAATACCAAATAGAAGCGCTACAATACTGAATATTGCTGAGTATATCAACATAAATAGATTATCACCATTCGTGAAGATTGAACCTTGTTCCATAAGTACATGTCTAAAGTTGGCGATTATGCAATAAAGTGGATTCCACTCTATCACTTTTGCTGCAGGACCAATAGTCTTTAAATAGTAGAAAATAGCTGAGCAGTACATAATAAGCATTAGTAAGACGTCCCACAAGTACTCCAAGTCTCTAAAGAATACACAGACAGTAGATAAGATAAGACCTGCTGCTATACACATGATAAATAGAACTAATAGAGGAATAACCGCCTCTATTATATGCCATGTAAATGGCACTTTTAAAACTACTGATGTAATCGCCAAAATAATAAGCGATAACAAAAATAGAATATAGTTATAAAGCACACTTGAAAGAGGATATAAATACTTTGGTACATATACCTTTTTTATCATAGCCTGGTTTGATCTAATTGATCTCATAGCGATCTTACTCGAACTTGAAAAACAACTATAAATCAAACGACCAGATAGAATGTACACTGGATATAGCGCATCTCCTCTACCTAACAAGGTGCCAAATACGAACCACAAAACTAGTGTGGTAAGTAGCGGCTCAAGCAATGTCCAAACTAATCCCAGATATGATCTTCTGTATTTAAGTTTTATGCCTTTTCGTACCAGTTCATTTAGCAGGTAACGATATCTCATAAAACCTTCCCAATACTTCTTCATATTACCTCCAAACCAGCCATTTTAGACTAGCCTTTAAATTATAATGCATAATACACTAATGTCAACAAAATCTGGTTTACATAAATTTAGTATTTTAGGCCTATTTTTTACTTTTCAAATACTTCTTCCACTACTCTCTTAGCAGCATTTCCATCATCTATGCAACAGAATCTATTATAGAATTCTTGATAGCGGTCTTTGTATTTTTCTTTAATCTGATCGATGTTTTTAATAGCATCTACCACATCTTCATTTGTAAGTAGCAATGGTCCAGGCAAATCCTTTTCCATGTCCAAATAGAAGCCTCTTAACACATCTCTATATTTATCAATATCGTATGTAAAGAACAATATTGGCCTTTCTAGGTTTGCGTAGTCAAAGAATACCGATGAGTAGTCTGTCATTAAAATGTCAGAAACTAAGTAAAGATCTGTAATGTCATCATAATCACAGCCATTTACTGTAAAGTCTCCATACTTAGATAGATCCATCTTCTCAACGACAAAATAGTGAAGACGAAGCAATACTACATACTCATCACCAAACTCTTTCTGCAAGCGATTCAAATCTAAATCTAGATCAAATCCATACTGGCCCGCTTCAAAGAAATTGTCGTCTCTCCAAGTAGGTGCGTATAGAATAACTTTCTTATCCTCTGGAATTCCAAGTTTCTTTTTAATCTTTGCTGCGTATTCTTCCTTGTCTTCGGCGTATAGTGGATCGTTGGCTGGATAGCCCGCCTCCAAAATCTTTTCCTTATCAAACAAAAAGCAGCTCTGGAATTTCTCTGTGGAAAATGGATTGTCAGATAGTAGGTAATCCCACTCTCTAGTCTGACTGTAAACAATATTTTTATACTGAGGTGTAGCTGAATGTACATCATCCATATCAAACACTAATCTCTTAAGCGGAGTTCCGTGCCATGTAGAAAGGATAATAGTGTCATCTCTCTTTGGAACACTTAGAGGCTGTCTCATATTGATTACCCAGTATTTACTTCTATTCATATAGTAGAAATACTTAATTCCAAATCTCTTACATTTTTTATACTTGCCTGGAATCTTCACTCCACGTCTATCCACTACCCATATGCATTTGTATTTGCCTGGATAATGCTTTTGCAAATATTGATATATGTACTTAGGCTGGCCCGAGCAATTTCTTCCCATGAAACTCTCGAACACAATCCAGTTAGTTTTAAATTTCATCTTGCTGAAGACGTAGAGAGCAAATGTCTTATTTCGAACTCTCTTGTTTATGATCATCTTAACCAATTTTCTTCTAGCAAGCACTTTAAGCCCTTGTTTATAGGCTTTATCAAAGTTGCCCTCTCCCATCACTTTAACAAGTTTTTTCTCCGCTCTAGTAAAGTCTTTTTTCTTTAGGGCTTTTAAATCCACATCTTTTGCTCTCTTAGCTAGTTCCCTGAAAAATTCCTTCTCCCAAACATCTCCCCACTCTTCTTTTTTGTCGCGGATCTTTCTAAGATATGGCTTCGTGATAAACTTCGCCAAAATCACATACATATGATTTCGAAGTCTCTTATTATTTTCTGTGGCCTTTATCGCATTATCATATGACACAAAATAAAATGGCATAGTTGTTTCTTTTTCTATCTGATTTAGAGATGGGTTATTAAGTTTGTCATTGTGTGAGCGCTTAACATACATTCCCTTATGGGATGTCTTGATTTCTCTAGCATTATCAAGTAGCCCCATCAATACTTTGGCATCTGCAAAGTACTTTTGTTCTTCGTTAAATACAATACCGTTATCTGTAAATAGTGATTTTCTATAGATTGCACCAAGCACAGATTCTTTCTCTAGTTTTTTGAAGTATTCTACTTTGTAGTCGAATACATCTTCAAAATCTACTTCTATTATTTCATCATCTTCATCTTCGCCTTCTTCGGCTTGGGCTTCGTTAAAGGCTTTCTTTTGGAACCACGTAGTTTTAAACTTGCAGTATGCCATATCTGTCTCATCATTAAATAATTCCATCATCCCTGATAGAGTCTCTGGCATTATATAATCATCATTATCAATGAATGTAATAAAATCGCCAGAAGCCTTGCTTAAACCAAGGTTTCTAGCCGCCGAAACTCCCTCTTTGTCCTCTAATTCAAAGACTTTTAGGTTGATGGAATCAGTATATTCTTCTATTAGTGCATCCAAGTTATCCTTTGTGTGGTCTAGTACAAGTATAGTTTCAAAGTCTTTATAGTCTTGCTCCGCTATACTTTCTAGACAATCTGTTAGGTAACCTGTATTTGTTTTATGTGTAACAATAATGCTTAGCATAAATCCTCCTGACTTAAATCTATTTATTATTTAAGTCATCCTTAATTTGTGTGGTTGAGATCCCCTCTGTTCGAGGCAAGTAAACTACTTCGCAGTAGTCTTTTAGGAAGTCAAATTTACCTTCCCAATCATTGCCCATAACAAAAACATCAATATCGTTTTCCTGAACATCAGTTACCTTCTGCTCCCAATTGTTCTCAGGGATAACCTCGTCCACATATTTTATGGCTTCAAGCACCATTTTTCTCTCTTCATATGTAAAATAACATTTTTTCTGTTTCATATTCCAGTTGAACTCATCAGTAGAAAGAACTACTACCAAATAGTCTCCCAATTCCTTTGCTCTTCGAAGTAAATTTATATGTCCATAGTGAAGCATATCAAATGTTCCGTATGTAATTACTTTTTTCATAATTAATAAAACAATACCTTTTTGCACTAAAAATAAAAAGGCATTATCTCCTTTCATAGCCTTGTAATATTATAACTTATACATGGGGTTTAATCAATAAATATGGGACTTTGGGGCGAACATATTTTTGGGTAAGACTGGCTAATAAGTGGAAATTTTTCTTATATATGTTAAAATAGCACCTATGCAAAAAACTACTGGAGGATTTTTACTTTTTATGAAGTATATTAAGCAGTTTTTGACCAATTTTTATAAGTTATTCGCGATGACTATTCGGTTTAAAGAGAATGTAATAGTTTTTGAGAGTAACATGTTTAGAAATTATACAGGAAACCCTAGATATATATATGAAGAATTCGTAAGACAGGGTTTGGATGAGAAGTTTGAAGTTTACTGGGTGTTCAAAAATGTAAATGATATAGATCTCAGCTTGATTCCTGGTAAATTTAAGACTGTTACATACAAAACAATGCCTTTCTTTAAGGTTTATTCGTCTGCTGCCTTTATAGTATCAGACTCTAGACTTCCAAGGTATCTTCACAAGAACCGAAAGGGCACATACATCCAGACATGGCACGGAACACCTCTTAAGAAACTTGCGCTAGATATGGAATCTATCGATATGGCAGGAAATACTGATGTTAGTAGATATCACAAGCACTTTAGAAAGAGTATTGCTGCATGGGATTACCTTTTGTCCCAGAATTCGTACTCTACAAAGATTTTTAGGAAATGCTTTGACTTTGACAAAACAATACTAGAAGTTGGATATCCTAGAAATGATAAACTACTCAACACTACTGCCAGCCAAATCTATGAACTAAAGCGTAAGATGGGTCTTCCTCTTAATAAAAAGGTTATTTTGTATGCTCCAACATGGAGAGATAATCAGTTTTATAAGTTGGGAGAATATAAATTTGCTAATCAGATGGACTTTGATGCTTTGCGAGAATCCATTTCAGATGAGTATGTGATGATTGTTAAATATCACTACCTAATAAAAGATTCTGTAGATTGGAGCCAATACGATGGATTTGTATATCAGTACGGCGAGGAGTGTGATATAGCAGATCTATACTTAGTTTCAGATATGTTAATTACTGACTACTCTTCTGTAATGTTTGACTATAGCGTTCTGAACCGTCCAATCGTATTCTTTACTTACGACTACGACGAATATATGAATGACCTTCGTGGCTTCTATTTCGACTTCAAAGAAGAAGCCCCTGGCCCATTGCTTTATAGCAATGATGAATTAATAGAATCTATTAATAACTACGACAAAGAAGAATGGACCGAGAAATATGAAGCTTTCCATAATAAGTATAATCACTGTGATGAGGGCACTGCGTCTAAGGCTATCGTAGACTTGATTGTTGAGAATAGTTATTTATCAAATATTGAAGAATAATAATTTTAATAAAAAGAAAAAGAAGGTAGGATTAAACGAAAAAGAGAGCCATCCCACTAGAAAAGTCGTTCGGTTGGCTCTCTTTTTCGTTGCCTGAATATTTTTCTATATTATTTAATAATTTTCTTTGCAACATCCAATCCCTTGTTGATTCCATCTAAATGATTAAACTTTTGGTTAAACATCGAGTATCTGGCGTCTGGGATAAATATCCTTGTTTCATCAATTGCTTCAACCAGTTCCTCTTGAGTTTTAGTAATTGGGCCAGGGAGTTCATTTTTATTTAAATAGAAATCTCGAGCATTTGCTTTGTAGTCTTCGTAATCATACATATAAAAGATTATTGGACGTTTGAGATTTGCATAGTCAAAAAATACAGATGAATAGTCTGTTACCAACATATCGCTTACTATGTATAAGTCATTCACATCTTCGTAGTCTGAAACATCTATCACAAAGTCTTTATACTTTTCAAAATTCATATTCTTGGCCACAAAGTAATGCGCTCTAAATAAAATTATATATTCTTCTCCTATCTGTTCTTTTAACTTATCAAAGTCTAATCCCGAAGCATTCTCATATCCACTAACTTGTGAATGCTTATTATCTCTAAAAGTTGGGGCATAGAGAATTATCTTCTTTCCTCGTGGAACATCTAGCTCTCTTAAAACTGAATTTACTTTTGCTTGATCAAATGTAAATAGCGCATCGTTTCTTGGATAGCCAGTTTCTAAAACTATATCCTCTCTTCCTTCCAAGCCAAACGCAGAAATATATTTCTCGCTGCAATACTTGGAAGGAGAAATCATATATGAAAACTTTTCTCCCTCATAAGCGTAATCTAAATCACTTCCCGGCACATCTAGTCCAATTTTCTTCAAAGGAGTTCCATGCCATGTTTGAATATACATTTGGTCTGGTCTAGGTTTTAAAAATTTTCTAGTATTAGAATTTAATACCCAGTACTTCGCTTTAGCCAGTGCTTTATAATATGAAAATGTTTCATATTTTACTATAGAAATTTTTGGTCCTTTGTCGCTACCTACTAGTTTTTCAAAAATCTTTCCTGGCTTATGAACATTTCTAAAAGACCAGATAAACTCATAGTCATCGTAATCACCTGAGTCTCTCATTTCTTCGAATATGGCTTTTGGACTGCAACTAAAATTTCGTCCTTGAAAACTCTCAAAAAACACCACGCGCTTATCCACCTTTGTGGTAGCGCAGGCCATTTTATAAAGTATTTTCTTTCCAGCGAGCTTAATTGCTCTTAATATATTTTTAATTGTCTTCATTATCTAAATAATTAGTTGCAATTCTCATCGCACTTCTTCCATCATTATAAGTGTTAACCATTGCATTTACTTCGTGGCGGTCGTCTCTGTAAGTATCAATTCCGTAATCCACAGAACTTAAAAAATTCTTCATTTGATCTAAATCCTTGATAATCGGACCTGGCATAAAGTCTTCAGGTTTATCAAAAATGAATCCACGCTTCTTTTTATATTCCTCAAAGTCTTCTGTCACAAAGGCAATAGGTCTATCTAGCATCAAGTAATCAAAGAATACCGATGAATAATCAGTGATAAGCGCATCCGCATTTCTCAAAATTGTATAGACGCTCATATCGTTGTCTTTAAGCTGCTTTTCGTTATAAATATCTATATGTGAATACTTCATGTCAGAAAGCGATGCTTCCTGGAGCGGATGGAGTTTAATAATCATTCTCCAGTTTTTCATTTTTAAAAATTTATTCAAGTCCTCTAACTCATCAGTAGTTAATAGAGGAACCAGCATATTATCATTGAACTCTCTATATGTTGGAAGCCAAACAATCAGCCTTCTAGCTCCGCGAAGAATGGCCGTATCTAGTATCTGATTTACCTTAAACATCTCATCGTTTCTAGGATTTCCCAAAACATCTACATCTTCTTCTTTGCATCCAAAAATATCTGCCATTATTGGCTGATACAAAGGAGAAGATGCAACCACTTTTGTGAAGAAGTTATAATCTACTTGCTCTTTTCCATCTTCTAAATTCCCAATTCTCTTTAAAGGAGTTCCGTGCCAAAGATTTACTACCATCTGGTTTTTGGCCGGTTTGATAGGGTATTTGCCGAAGCAGTAAAACGCATACTTTGCTTTCAAGAAATATTTAATGCCCTCTTTGTTATTTACAAACTTAACGTGCTTAGGTGAATTAAACTGATAGTCTTCATAATCATTAATGCTGACTACAAAATAATATTTATCGTTGTAGCCGTGTTCAATTAGAAAGTCGTAAAAGGCTTTTACATTATCTCTAAATCCTAAATTGGAGTAAAAGAATACAAGCCTCTTGTCCTTCTTCTTTATTTTATTGAGAAGTGTGAGTGGCTTGAATGCAATTTTTAATAATGATTTTTTTAATTCAGCCTTGTCCATCGCTAACTCCTTAGTTTTTTCTTATAAACTTTTTCTCTAAACTTATTTGGTGCAATCGCAACTAAAACTCTCGCACTAGTCTGCTTCAAATAAGTAAACCTTGAAATGTATCCAATGCCTAACATATGTTTTTCAAATGCTATCACACATTTGGCGTAGGCTTTTCCTCCACGTCGTAAATACAAATCATCTCCAGCTCTCATCAGAACAAGTGCCTCCTGCACATTGTATCCTTTGCATCCGTTTTGAAGAAGTGTAACCCAAAGATAATAATCTTCAAAGTAATCAAACTTTCCATATCCGCCCACTAATTCAACCTTGGATTTTTTATAAACTACTGATGGGTGATTGAAAGGACTTCTAGATTTTGCAAACTCTCTTATATCTTCGTCAGTCTCTGGCAAATTTCTCTCGCCCGTAAGTCTCGTAATGTCTTCATTAAACTCGAATATGTTTGTGCCCACTATATCAGCACCATTCTCTTCCATCGCTTTTAGCTGCTTTTCTATTCTGTCAGGCTTACTAAAATCATCACTGTCCATTCTGGCAACTATCTCGTTTTTACAATATTTTATTCCTTCATTCAATGCGAGCGCAAGCCCCATATTTTCTGTGAGTCTAACCACATTAAATAAGCCCGGATTAGTTCTTTCAAAATTAGAAATCACTTTATCCAAGCTATCTGTTAATGGTCCATCGCACACTAATACAAAGTCATTTGTCTCCACGCTTTGGTCTAGCATGCTCTCAATGGCAGTCTTTAAATATTTTGGGTTTTCTTTTTTGTAAACCGACATCAATACCGAATAGTCTGCCATTTTACTCACCTTTATATAATTCATCCATAGGTGGTTCAACTTCACCTAGGTCATACTCTGCTTTTTTCTTTGGGTTTTCAACCTTTGCTGTCTTTTGATCTTGTTCTACACCTTCTCTGTTTTCTTTGATGAAGAGAATCTTAAATGTCATTAAGAGCAGCTGAAGATCTCTCCAGAATGAATAGTTTTGAATGTAGTACAAGTCTAGTTTTAATTTATCGTATGGAGTAGTATTGTACTTTCCATAAACTTGTGCGTATCCAGTCAGTCCAGCTTTCACTTTAAGTCTAAACTTAAATTCTGGAATGTCTGCTAGATACTCTTCCGCTATTTCTGGTCTTTCTGGACGAGGTCCTACTACAGACATTTGTCCAATAAGTATATTGAATACTTGTGGTAGTTCATCTAAGTGTGTGGCACGAAGAACTCTACCTACCTTAGTAATTCTATCGTCATCTTTCTTTGCAAGCTGAGCTCCTTGTTTTTCGGAGTCCACCTTCATGCTTCTAAACTTAATTATTTTAAATTTTTTGCCATTCTGAGTAATTCTTGGCTGTAGATAAAATATTGGTCCTCTATCCCAAATCAAATCTCCAATGGCAACAAGAATAGTTATAAGTATAGTAGGAACGCACAAAATAAGTGCGATAACAATATCTAGCAACCTCTTAAACACTGCCTGCTCCCACTTGAGTCCCTTAATCTTTGTGACAAGAAGCGGTGAATCGAACAATGTGTTTTGTCCAGCGCCTAGAATAATCAAATCTGAAAGTTTTGGTGTAACATATGCTCTCTTATCATGCATATAACAATACTTTATGATTTTGTTTCTTCTTCCGCTAGGAATATCACAAAGCAAAACTGCCTTATGCCTTCTAATTGCGTTACGAAGTTCCTCCGCTGGTGAATCACAGTGAATTCTATCATCAATCAAATATTTATCTTCTCTAGTTTCAATTTTCTTAACTAAATTATCTGGATCCCTATCACTATATATTAGCAATAACTTTCTTGGAGGATATAGCCATCGATAAACTAACAGGGCTAGCGCGCACCAAATGAGCGCACATAACATATTGATAAATGTCATGCCAAGTAATGGCGCTACATTAACCATCTTCAAAGAAAGCAAGGATGCTTGTAGATAAATAAATAGGTTAGTAAATAATATGGCAAGTGCCTGTGAGAAAAATAGATTGGAAAACTGCAATGTTCCAAGCTTAAAGGCTCCATAAACATTACAGAATACCAGGAACATTAAACCGTACATAAAATAGAGTACAACCTTTCCTCTTGAGAAGAAAGCTTCGTACAATCCTGTACCTTCGGTGTAATAAATATTCCAATAATAGATAAAGATAGCAGTCTGCGCAGCAACAGCTATTGCCAACAAAAACAAGACAACTATCCTTCTGAATGTTCTTGATTTTCTCATAAAATACTACCTCTTATTGAATCAATTAAAATTCTATCAAAGGGCATTTTGTTTGTCAATCAAACGCAATAATGCTATAATACAAGCGACTTTTTAATAGAAAAAACAGTCCACATTTAGGAGGATTTTATGAATAATTTAAACGGTCCAGACAGTATAAAAAAGGGAGATTATGGATACAGTTCAGAGACTTTGTCAAAGGGTTCATCTAGACAGGGTTCTACAAGAGCATCTAGAAAAACAGATTCCTCTCTTAGAAACGATTCTAGACCTACCAAGAGAGATGCTAAAAAGTTAAGAAATAGTACTATTATCAGTATCATTCTTGTAATTATTCAGTTGGCTCTTTCTGGTTATTTCGTATATTTGCTAATGTCTCACAAGTGGTTATTTATGCCTAATGTCCCAGACCCTATATTTATCGGAATATGTGGCGCTTTAGCATTTTTACTTATTCTTGCACTTATTTTGACAGTTGGAAAGAAACGTTCTACTAAACGTGTGGGCAAACTTATTTCAATTTTAGTAAGTATTGCATTATTAGTGTGTATCTTTGTTCTTCCATTCCTCACATTGGGTGGAAAAAGTAAAGTAGATGAAAATCCATTCGTTGTATTTGTCTCAGCTACAGATACTTTCGGTGATTTAAATAAAGAAGGAAACGAGAGATCTGATACTAACATTTTAGCAGCTGTTAATCCTAAGACTCACACTGTTATGATGGTTTCAGTTCCTAGAGATTACTACATTCCAGTAATTGCAAAGAGTGTTTCTATCAACACTTCTCTAAATTCTGACAAGCTTACCCATATTGGTCTATATGGAAATGGCCAGGCTAGAAACAATAGTGGAGAAAAAGTGGGGGCTTCAGGCTGGAATTATGCATGCGAAGTTCATTGGGACCACGGCAAGAATGCCCTTATGGACTCTCTAAAGAAGCAATTCAAATTTAATATTAATAAAAATCATTATCATTACGCACAACTTAACTTCACTGGTTTCGGAAAACTTATTGACGAGTTGGGTGGAATTGATGTAGATGTTGAAAAAAGTTTTTCCTATACTACTTACGCAAACTACTCCAAAGACGATGGTAAGAGAAAGAAATATACATTCAAAAAAGGTAGAATGGAAATGGACGGAAACGAGGCTCTAACATTCGCTAGAACTCGTAAGGCCTTTGCTGATGGCGACTTGCAAAGGAACAGAAACCAAACTGCTGTGCTAAAAGGTGTGGCCAACAAAGCTCTATCACCTACTATTCTACTTAAATACAGTGGTGTATTGAATGCAGTTAATGATTGTTTGGAGACAGACATAGATGCTTCATCTATGGCTCTTCTTCAATCAAAAGTATCTGGACACAAAAACTATGATGGTTGGAAGATAGTTTCATTTGGAGTGATTGGTGAGTCCTCTAGACAAAGTGTTCTTTGGAACGGACAAGCATTGTCTGTTGTTTTGAAGAACGATACATCTGTTGGTTATGGTCGCAAACTATTAAACAATGCTTTATCTGGTACAGACTCTAAGACACTCAAACGATTGTCTAAAAAATATACAAAAGCACAAGGACAATAGCATATGAAGAAAATAATTTTAACAGGCGGCGGAACTGCGGGTCATGTGACTCCTAACATCGCACTGGTTCCAAAACTTAAGGCCGCTGATTTTGAAATTAAATATATTGGCTCTAAAAAGGGCATGGAAAAACAATTGGTGGAGGATGCTGGCTTAGATTATGCTGGCATTTCTTCTGGTAAATTGAGAAGATATTTTAGTTTCCAAAATTTCATTGACCCATTTAAGATTGTCAAGGGATATTTCCAGGCCAAAAGAATTATTAAGAAGTTTAAACCTGATGTGGTTTTCTCAAAAGGCGGTTTTGTAACTGTTCCTGTAGTGTATGCTGCAGCTAAGTACAATATACCTGTCATCAGTCACGAATCAGACATCACTCCAGGTTTGGCGAATCGACTTGCTCTTAAAAAGACATCATTAGTTTGCTATTCTTTCCCAGAGACTGCAAAACACTTAGGAAGCAAGGGAAAGTTTACTGGCTCTCCTATTAGGGCCGAGTTGTTTGAGGGTAATCCTGATGTTGCCAAGAAGATGTGCGGCTTCACAGACGATAAGCCAATCATTATGGTCACTGGCGGAAGTCTGGGTGCAGAAAATGTAAACAAACTAGTTAGAGATGCTCTTCCTACCTTACTTAAGAAATTTAATGTGGCTCACCTCTGCGGCGAAGGAAAGACTGATGATTCTTTAAAAGACACCGTTGGTTACGCACAGTTTGAATATATAAAAGATGAAATGAAAGATTTCTTTGCTATGGCTGATTTGATGATTTCAAGAGCGGGTGCAAACTCCATCTTTGAGATTGTTGCTTTGGCGAAGCCTAATATTTTAATTCCTCTATCAGCAAACGCTAGCAGAGGCGATCAGATTTTAAATGCTAAGTCATTTGTAAACCAAGGATTTAGTGTAGTTTTGGAAGAGGACGGCGCCACTAGCGAAGATTTATCAAATAAAGTAAATGAACTCTACTCAAACAAAGATAAGTATATTGAGGCTATGAAGTCTTCTAATTTTAGTGGTGGGGTTGATTCAATAATTGAAACTATTTTGGAACAGGTAAAGTAATTTGGGGAGGATTTTATGGCTGAAGTAAATGATGTGGAATTACAAAATCAATATAACAATGCCAAAGCTCTAGTAAATTCTATTGAATGTTTGACTAAGAATTCTGATAAGGCAAAGACCTTGCAAAGAGCTGCCAAAAGATTTGAGGCATTAGGTGGTTATGCCGATTCAGAAGAAATGGCTACCAAGTGTAGGACTGAGGCAGAGAATTATTCTAAAATGGAGGATAATCTTCCACCTGCACCAAAGAATCCTATGGACTTAAAAAAACCAAGTAAGGTTTCTACATGGCTTTTGAGAATTGTTGTCTTGTTGGTTATTGTGGGCATTATCGGTTTCTTCTATACTAGACAGACTAATCACGGAGCATATATGAGGTCTTCATTTTATGAGAATATTGGAAATCATGAAAAGGCATACAAGATGTTCCTACATTTAAAAGATTACCGTGACAGTGAGAAAAGATATATAAACAACAGATATCAACACGGCGTGGAACAATTAAAGGCAAAAAATTATGAGAAAGCCCGCGATGCTTTCAGAGAAATCAGAGATTATAAAGACAGCGGGGATAAACTTGCAACATGCGAAATTAACCTTTTGAAGAAGACTAAAAAACACGGTGATATTTTGTTTGGCGAAGCACATTGGGTAGTGGCAGAAAAGAAAAAGGACAAGGCTTTTCTTATTAAAACTAAACCTATACCTGGCATAGCATATAACACTACTGATGATAAGGTCACTTGGGAAAGTTGTAGCATGCGGGAATATCTAAACTCTTCCTATATGAATGATACTTTTACTGATGCTATGAAAGACAGTATTATAAAAACTAAAGTTATAGTAAAAGATAACAAAGAATTTGGTACAAAAGGTTCTACTACCAAAGATAAAATATTTATGTTAAATGAGGATCAGGCCTATAAGTATGGAGCAGACTTAAATTTATTTTTGAGAGATTACTGGTTGATTGGACCTGGAGAAACTCAAAGAGAAGCGCAGTTCGTATCATATGGCCAAGTGAAAGAATCTGGATATCCAGTAAATGACAGATATATAAACACTCGCCCATGTATGTGGGTAAAGATAAAATAAAATTCCTTTTTTAAGGTAGAAAAAAGAGGATGGTTTCGCTAAAAAGCTTATTGACCAAACCTCTTTTTTCTTGTCCAAATATTGATTATTTTTATAGAAGCGTTTGTGATTTTGCTATTATTTCCTTTACTGCTGCTTCATCTAGTTCGCCTGGAGTCCATTGCACCATTTCTCCCTTTTCGTATCTAGGGATGATGTGGATGTGTAGGTGGAAAACTGTCTGTCCTGCCACTTCGCCATTATTCTGTAAAATATTAATTCCATCACACCCTGTCACTTCTTTTAATACTGTAGCCACTTTCTTTGCAACCTTGTATGCATCTGCCATCAAGTCCTCTGGTATCTCAAATACATTTGCATAGTGTTCTTTAGGAATCACTAATACGTGACCCTTCGTGGCAGGTGATGCATCAAAGATTACTCTGAACTGATCATCTTCGTATAAAGTGTTTGTTTCAAAAACTCCGTTTGCTAATTTACAAAAAATACAATCATCTTTCATTTTTCTTTCTCCTTTTAATTTCTTTTTTCAAGTATTTAAACGTCTGCTTCTCTCCTTTTTCAGCAAGCATACTTAATAGTTCTTCCAATTCTTCAGCCGTCTCTGGCGCCATAATAGACTTCGCATGTCGTCCTACAAAATAATTAAGTGGGTCACTGTCTATGTATTCTTTGCCACGGTAAATTTTGCTGGCCGCTACTCTATCACAAAACATCTCGGCCACATATCTGTAAGGCATCGGCATATATTCGTACTTATGAGTTTGTAGGCTTATATCCTGCCAATACTCAAAGTGGTGTTTGTTTCTGCCCTTGTGATGAATCCATGCCTTTGAATATCCTAACTCTTTTCTTTCACCCTCGTTAGGACTTCTGTCGCCCGTGTAATATTTCACTCCAGGAATAAACTCTGTAGGTGAATACTTCGATAGGTCGTGCTTTAAACCTTGCCAAAGTATACCTGCTCTTGCACAATTTTTAATCACTATATGTCTGTGCCGTGTAACTGTATGAAAATGTCCAAACAATTTTCTTAATGTGTTCATCTATTAACCTTATAAATTATCTATAATATATTTTACAAAAATTTCTACTATATCTATATCCGTGTTTTCGTAGAGCATTTTAGCGCCCACTGGATCTTCTATTTCGTTAAATACAGGCTTACCATTATTATAAATCAAATCTATTCCCGCATAATCTATATTGATGATTTTCAAAATCTTATCTACTATCTCTAGTTCGTTTGTATCAAGATCACATACAGTTGCTTTTCCTCCAAGCGAATAGTTGCTTCTAAAATCATCTGCCTCTCTTAATATAGAAGAAACTACTTTATTTCCTACTATATAAACTCTTTTGTCTTTGCCTAAATCTGAACAAACTTCTTGCTTAATATAGTCCTTTGTCCCAAGCGCTAAAACGGCCTTATCCTCTTCTTCTCTAGAACCCACCATAAACACTTCGTGGCCTCCGTGTCCATCTACACTTTTTAGAACGAACGGATACTCCTCAACCAATTTCATCTGTGGAACTTTCCCATCAAAAAACTGGTGCATTCTTTTTTTATCATTGCTAAGTTTTGTGAGGTTGCTCTCGTTAAAGACTTTGACGCCCTTGTTCTCTAGACGCTCTGCTATCTTATAATCTCTACTTCTATTGATTGCAAATGAAGGGGTTTCCTTTTTTTGCTCGTTGCCCGCAAAAACTAACCTAGCCTCTATGTTATACTTGGCTAGTTCTGTTGTCAGTCTGCTTATAAATGCGATATTTTTCTCCGCATCTTTTTTTTCGTAAATTATCCAACCCTTCATATTAAATCTTCTTCAAAATATATTTTAAAATGGCGTCTGCTGCATCCACTTGGGTGCAGTCAAAAATATTTTTAAAATGTGCATTTGAATTTATCTCGCAAAGTAATGGTTTTCCATTTTTATCCCAAATTATATCCACTCCGGCAAAATCTAGGTCTAACTTTTCGCAAGCCTTAAGTGCGATTTGAATTTCTTCATCTGTGGGCTCATAATGTTCCATCTTTCCGCCACCAGTCACGTTCGATTTAAAGTCTTCCTCGTTGGTAAGCTTCATAGATGTAATAACTTCATTTCCCACCACTTGAAGTCTAGCACTTTGACCCTTAGAGGCCTCAATATATTCTTGCATAATAAAAGAATTTGGTCCAATCCCCTCTATTATAGCAACTGCCTCATTAAAGTCTTTGGCCAAGTATACTTCGTTCCCAAATGATCCCTCATTTTTCTTTATAATCATTGGGTATCCAATTTTGTTCTCTATTTGGAGCAAGAATGTGTAGTCAGGATATTTCGATTCAAAGCAAAGCGGCGCATTAAAAGTAACTGGCACTGGGATATCAGTATCTTTTAGTTTGATAAAGGTTAGCGATTTGTCATCGCACGCCTCTATGGCATCGGCGCTGTTGAACACTTTGAACCCTTCTGCCTCTAGCATTCTAGCAAGTTTCACGTCTTTGTCCCAGAATAACACAAAATCTGGTCTTGCCTTCCAGTCCGTCTCGCCAGTGCTTATTGGCAGAATAGACGTCACTTGGTCATTTGTAAGCTTTCGAAGTTCAACATCATTTTCCTTTGCTGCTGTCAAAATCCAGTTATAAATTTCATCAAATTTTGGATTTTCTAAAAACCCATTTACTATCAACCAACCTTGTTTCATCAATGTTTCTCCTGTCGTTGTCTTGCTATTAATTCTATCAAATACATATTAGAATTCAAACTTTTTTCACATTTTGTTTCTTTATATTTAGTATATATGATGATATAATTGTCGATAGTAATTAAGAATTGTGGGAGGTAATTATGGATAACATCAACAACACGCAGGCTCCTGAGCCTAAAGAAAGCAACAAGCAACTCATTATTATTGCGTCAGTAGTTATTGCTATTTTAGTTGCAGCTTTTGTAATTTTGGGAATTTCACTCGGCTGGTTTGGTGGCAAAGGTGCTTCAAAGGACGACAGCAAGAAGGGACAAATTCCTGCTACTATTAATGTTGAAGAGACTAAAGGTAACGAAGGCAAAACTAAAAAACTGAATATCAGCGTAAGAGATGTGAAATTTGGAGATAAGATTAAGAAGGTTAAAAAGTTTGAGAAGACACAGGAGGATACTTTAGATAATCCTTCTCAGGCCACCACTAAAGATGGTTACACATATCTTACATATACATACTCACCAAAGGCTAAGTTCTTTGGCGTAAAACCAGCAAAAGCTCCATCAGGTGCTTTACTACAATATGTTTTTAAAGATAAAAAGTTATTTGATATCAGAATCCAATTTGGAGACATCAAGAAGGCTGAGCAAGATAAGCTTTCAAAGAAATTGAGAAATAAATATGGAAAGCCAACATTTACTATCAAATACTCAAACGATTCTTGGAGAGATTCTTGGAGAACAGCTGCCAAGAAGACTGATAAGCAGACTATTTTGGCTCTAAACTATAGTCCACAAGGTGGCACTGTTTTATCTTATGAATCGGTAGGTAGATAGTGAATGAAGAAAATCTTTAACTTATTAAAAAAATATATACTCAATAAAGAAATGATAATGTATATTATCATGGGAGTATTGGCCACAGTAGTAAACTTGGTTGTTTATTCTATTAGCGTTAAAGCCCTTGCAGAGTTTATGACTAACAAGCCTCTTTATATTGGTATTGCTAAGTTAATTGCTTGGGTCGTGGCCGTTCTATTTGCTTTCTTTACTAATAAGATATGGGTATTTGAAAGTAGATCTTGGGCCCCTAAGGTTTTCTGGAGAGAATTAATAAGTTTCATAGGGGCTAGAGCATTAACTGGATTGTTAGAAGTGTTTGGAACTCCTTTTCTTGTTAGTATCGGACTGGATCAGACACTGTTTGGCGTTGAAGGTTTATGGGCAGTAATAATAATTAGCTTTATAGTTATTGTTGCCAATTATGTGTTTAGTAAATTATTTATATTTACAAAAAAAGAAAAATAGCAACTAGCGCACTCAGAGACCTTCGGTCTCTTTCGTGGAGGCAGTCGCAACACAGTTTTTGTTTAGCAACGAGAATTCACTCAGAGACCTTCGGTCTCTTTCGTGGAGGCAGTCGCCTCATACTCAATAAAAAATGTAGAAACAAATTGATTTGTTTCTACATTTTTTTATTTCCTATAATTCTCGTTGCTAAACAAAAGCACCACCCCAAGCTATATAGTGCTCGAAGCGGTACCCGCGTCCGCCTCCAGGGGCTCGAACCCTGGACACCCTGATTAAGAGTCAGGTGCTCTTCCAACTGAGCTAGAGGCGGTTATATGTTGTTCACAACGTGAACGTGAAATATTATAATACAGTTTATTATCTTTTTCAAGAATTATTTTCTCTTTTTCTCCAAATAAAAACTCTCCTTTTTTATTTTTTTTAATTCATTCTTGATATTAAGTAGCAATAATTTTATACTTATTTATAGAACAATTAAACGGAGGTTATTATGAGTAAACATAGCAAATTTAAATCTAGCAGCAAATACTTTACAATTTCTGCTTATGCCTTTGGAACTTTGTGTCTTTTGGGAATTGCCTTTAAACTAATTTTTTTCTGGAAAGACTCAGCCACTTTCATAGGTAACTTAGCATCTACTCTAGAGCCATTTTTTCTAGGAATCTTAATTGCGTTCCTAATCAATCCTCTAGTTAACTGGATGCGTAGATTCTTGTTTGGAAAATTAATTAAAATAAAAAACCCTGGTTTGAACAATGCTTTATCAATCACTATTTCTTACATTTTAGTTTTGGCGGCAATTATCAGTGCTATATTCTTTATTGTTCCAAGTATTGCGAATACTGCATATGATCTTGTTAAGCAAATAGATGGCGCACGCGACTCTGTATTAAAATTAGCCGCTTGGGTAGATAAGAAAGTGGATGTAGGTTTAGTAGACACAGTTAATAAGTATCTTAATGCCAGTTATCTAAAAGGTTTAGTTTCAGATTATGCTAAAGATATAACTTCTACGGTTATATCAACAGGTTCGGCTGTTATTGGTGCTGTTATTAATATTATTATCGCATTTATCGTTTCAATTTACCTTATCATTGATAAAAAAGTTCAGACTAGAAGTATTAAAAGAGTTTTATATGCATTCTTTGAAGAGCACAATGCTAAAAGAATTTGTTATGTCGCAAAAAGATCAGTTTCTATTTTCAGTAACTTCTTTGACGGCAAAATGTTAGACTCTTTGATTATGGGTATTATTACCTATATTTCAATGTTAATTATGGGTATCTTCTTCCAGGGATTTATTGCAAACGCATTGTTGATAGCTATTGTTATTGGTGTTACAAATATGATTCCTTACTTTGGACCATTCATTGGTGCCGTTCCTAGTATATTGATATTATTAGTTGCTTCGGGATGGCAAGGTGCTTTAGTATTTGCAATATTTATCATTGTAATTATGCAGGTAGACGGAAACGTTATTGGACCAAAGATTTTGGGAGGCTCTACTGGACTTAGACCTTTATGGATTATTTTCGCCATCACAATTGGTGGCTGGGCATTTGGCGTAGTTGGTATGCTTATAGGTGTTCCTATTGTGGCTACTATCACTGGACTTCTAAATGATGCAGTAGAAATAAAACTAGATAGAAAAAATATTAAAATGCCATCACTTGATAAGCCTACGTCAGAGGAAAAATTGGCAGAGTTGAAAGAGTTGGCTAAAAAGTCTGATGAAGATTAATTAAAATAATTTAAAAAAAACGACTAGAGATTAATTTCTCTAGTCGTTTCTTTTATCTTTCCATAATGACTTTATGAATTGGGTGCCCTAGCTTTGAAAATTTAGTCTCATATTCCGTCATAACATTTCCTTGGGCATGTTTCTCATCACTATGCAAATCCCAAATCACTGCTATCGGTTTCCAGTCTGCCTCAGGTATTTGATCTACAGTGAAATTAAACAAGTCATCATTATCTGTCTTAAATTCTACTACTCCATCCTTCTTTAAAATATGATCATACCTTCCTAAGAACTGTTTCGATGTAAGTCTGCGCTTAGCATGTCTATCTTTTGGCCAAGGATCTGAAAAATTCAAATAAATTTTATCTACTTCTCCTTCGTCAAAAACATCTTCTATATACTCTGCTTCCATTCGGATAAAACGAATATTATCAAGTTCTAGATCTTCGCACTTTTCAAGCGCCCTAACCAAAACACTAGAATACTTCTCTATCCCCACATAGTTAATATCTGGGTTTTCCTGTGCAAGTGTAGTCAAAAACAATCCCTTTCCCATTCCTATTTCTAACTGAACTGGATTGACGTTTCCAAACTCTTTATTCCATTTTCCTTTGATTTGTTCAGGCTCATTGATCGCTAATTCGTGGTTTGCAATATCTTCTCTCGCACCTGGCACGTTTCTTAATCTCATAGAAACCTCCTTTGTCCAAGTAGCATTTTAATTTCAAATCTACTTTTTTTCAAGTGATTTGGTCTCTTTTATATGATTATCTTTTTTACAAATTGTTTGTGATATTTGTTGATTTATACTGTATTTTTGTTACAATACTAGATGATATAAAAAATATATTAAAGAGGGTTTATGGAATCACTAATTAAAAAGCTTATTGTCGGCATAACTATTGTAGGACTCGTTATTTCTAGCATCATTTTTGTGCCAAAGCAAGTGGCCGCGGACAGTGCTCCAGCATGGCCAAATAGCCATGTGGATACCGTTGCGAAGTCTTCTTGTTTGATAGACTACAACACGGGTACTGTTTTGTATGAATCAAAGTCTCATAAGAAAAGATTTCCCGCTAGTATCACAAAGATTTTGACGGCGCTTCTTACCATCGAGAATTGTGATATGAATGAGACTGTCACTTACTCAAAAAATGCTTTGTCTTGCATAAGAGATGGTGCAGCAAACATTGGTGCTAAAACGGGTGAGAAGATGTCTGTTAGGGACACTCTTTACGGAATGATGCTTCAATCGGGTAACGAATGTGCCACTGCGCTTGGGGAGCATATGTTTGGCACAGAGAAAGCCTTTGCTCAAAAATTGAACGAACGCGCTAAGCAGGCCGGTGCAAAGGATTCGCATTTTGTGAATGGTAATGGTTTACACAACGACAATCATTACGTTACCGCTTACGATATGGCAATGATTATGAGAGCCGCTCTGAAATACCCTTTGTTTAGGGAAGTGCTTGGAACCACTCAATATACAATTCAGAAAAACAACAAAAGAAAACATCGTTTCATGGCAACTATGAGACACAAGATGATTTGGGAGGGCGGTCCTTACTATTACAATGGAATTATTGGAGGTAAGACTGGATTTACAGATCAAGCCGGAAACACTCTTGTAACCGCTGCCGAAAGGAATGGTCTTACATTAATTGCAGTTGTCTTGAAGTCAAATTCAAACAATGTTTATACAGATACCAAAAAACTTTTTAATTATGGTTTTAAAAATTTTAAAACCATAAATATTTCAGAGAATGATAACAGGTTTAACGATGAAAACGATTACTCTTTATCGTCTCCCTTTATGAAAAAAGCCGGCACATTGCAGCTTGATAAAATGGCTACAGCAGTTATTCCAAAAGGCGCCAATTATTCAAACTTAAAAGTTACTACTACATTCAATGTGGCACGCGGAGTTTTTTCAAAGATGAACTATCACTACGGCAATAAACTGGTGGGAACTGCTAATCTTACATATAAACAGGGAAAGAACATCAAATCCGCTGAGGCTGTAGAGCAGGAAACAATCGTAAAGATAACTACTGCTGCCCCTACTACAAAAACTAAAGCGGAAAAGAGTTCTGGAGTTTCTATAAAAAAGATTATCCCAACTATCGTGATTGTAGTTTGCGCTATAGTTTTAATCTTACTTATTGTATTAATCGTTAAGAGAAAGAAAAAGTTAGACCAAATTCGTGAAATGAAACGAAATAGAAATAGATATCAAAATAATGAATAGGAGGTATAGGTATGAATTGGGTTGCACCTATCAAAGATGAAGAAACATTGGAGGCTTTTGGCGAAGCCTTAAAGGAAATTGATGAAAAATATTATATATTATTTGAGTTGGGAATAGGCACTGGTCTTCAGCTACAAGATATATTGGCTTTCAAAGTAAAAGATGTTAAGGACAAAAAAGAAATCCATGTAAAGATTGGAAAGCACAAACAGAAGATCACATTCAAGGTCCCTACTAAATTACAAAAGGAAATCAAGGAATTTATTAAAGACCGCCCTGCAAATGAATATTTAATTTTGGGTCACAGAACAAAGAATAAACCGGTTTCACGTGAACAAGCGTACAGAGTTTTGAGAAGTGCTGGACACCATGTGGGACTACACTCTATCGGCGCTCAGACTATGCGTAAAACTTATGCATATAGATACTACAGAGAAACAGGTGATATTTATCATTTGCAAGCATTGTTTAACCACGCATCACCTTCTATCACATATAGATTTATTGGTGAGAAGCCTAACGTTGAGCTATTTATGAGAAAACTTACTCCAAAAGAGAACGAGCGTAGTCGTTACTTGCTCTATCTAAATAATAGTGGCAAAAAGCGTTTGCAAAAGGTTATTAAAGAGATTTCTACTATTGAAAAGAATTTTGACAGTCCAAAAAATAATGATGCCTTCTACGGCAAAGTAGATTGCTTACTAGAAGAATTAGAGCAACTACTAGATTCTTATCATGAGTCTGAATAGATAATAAAAGCGATTTCATTTTGAAGTCGCTTTTTTATTTCAATAAAAATGAGTTTCTGCATTTTCTGCTGAAACTCATTTTTTCTAAAACATGATTTTTAGTAATCGTCCTCTGCATCGTCGTCATCGATAGCCGAACTTCCCCATGTTTCTTGCATCGTTTCTCGCTCTAACAAGCGATGTCTTTTTTCTCTTCTCTTTTCTCTGATGCTTTCTTTCTTATCTTTTACTTTTTGAACTCTTGTCTCATCCGCTAATTTAACAATCTTTATGGCGTAAAAACTATCCTTTTCACATTTTCTGATTTTAATTTTCCCTCGGACCTCTCCATGCTCTGGACATCGTCCTAAACAAAAATATGTTTTCCCACTGTCTGAGAACCAATCGATATATGGATTAATTCTTTCTCCACACTTATTGCATCTCAGTTGCTCAATTTCTTCGTCAGAAAACATTTCATCCTTTGAAAGAAATTCTCTGGTAACTAACTTATTGTAATCGTCAAACTCTACAAATATTTCTTCTTCTTTTATTCGAGGTGGATAGAATGTGTCAATTGATAATCTTTTTATAAATCTACCTGGTTCCATCTTTTGAAAAACTTTTGCTGTGTAGAATGCGTCATCTATCGCTCTGTGAAAGTCTTTGTCTTCCTTAATGTGCAGTTCTTCCACCACGTCCGAAAGTGTGCTTTTATTCTTTCCATCGTCATATCGCAAACTGTAAATCTTTTGTAAATCTAGATAGTAAAGAGGAAAATCTAGCACCCTCTCTAACTTGTAGTGCCTCATATTCTTTTGTAATTCTGTTAAATCCATTGAACCCCAAGTGCAAAACATAAAATCATCTCCGCACCATTCAAGAAATTCTCTGATCACTTTTCTAAAGTCTGATCCCCGGGCCAATTCTTCATTTGTAAAGTTGGTAATTTCCTTAATTTTGTAGTGAAGTTTTTTGTAAACTCGCGGTTTGACAATCTGATGAAACGAATCTTCAATTTCAAGATTGGAATTCATTCGCACCGCGCCCACTTCAATAATCTCAAACGGCATTTCTGGATGATAGTTTCTCTTCCCATAGGGATTTTGATTCCACTCGAGGTCTAAAACTATGTAGTCCATATTCTCTCCAATATACTTTCTCTGATTTCAAACCCTCTTCTTTGACTATCAGATTATTTGTCTTTCACACGAACGTCCCGTAGAGGATTCGAACCTCCGGCCTCTCGCTTAGGAGGCGAGCGCTCTATCCAACTGAGCTAACGAGACTTGCGACAAAACATATTGTTTTGTCATTCTTTTTTATAAATAATAAATAGCGCCATACTCCAGTACCATTTATTTAGTAATTTTCTCCATTCCTCCCATATATGGTCTTAAAGCTTTAGGTATAGCAATACTTCCATCCTCCTGCAAATTGTTTTCTAAAAAACAAATTAGCATACGAGGTGGTGCTACCACTGTATTATTTAATGTATGAGCGAAGTAATTTCCATCTTCTCCCTTAATCTTAATATTTAATCTTCTAGCTTGCGCATCTGTAAGGTTAGAACAACTTCCTACCTCAAAATACTTCTTTTGACGAGGGGACCATGCCTCCACGTCCACAGACTTAACTTTTAGATCCGCCAAATCACCCGAACAGCACTCCAGTGTACGAACCGGGATGTCTAGACTTCTAAATAAATCTACTGTGTACTTCCACATCTTCTCATACCAATCCATGCTCTCTTCCGGTTTACAAACAACTATCATTTCCTGTTTTTCGAACTGGTGAATTCTATAAACCCCTCTCTCTTCTATGCCGTGTGCACCCTTCTCTTTTCTAAAGCATGGTGAGTAACTAGTCAAAGTCTTGGGCAAATCTTCTTCCTTTGTATGAGTATTGATAAACTTACCAATCATTGAGTGCTCGCTAGTTCCTATGAGGTAAAGGTCTTCACCTTCAATCTTATACATCATAGCATCCATCTCTTCAAAACTCATAACTCCTGTAGCCACGCTACTTCTAATCATGAATGGCGGTACCACATATGTAAATCCTTTATCAATCATAAAGTCTCTAGCGTACGAAAGGATAGCTGAGTGAAGTCTTGCAATGTCTCCCATCAAATAGTAGAAACCATTGCCAGCTACATCTCTAGCAGATTCTAAATCAATACCATCAAATGATTCCATAATATCTGTATGATATGGGATTTCATACTCAGGAACTACTGGCTCGCCAAACTTCTCAAGTTCCATATTTTCGCTATCGTCTTTTCCGATAGGAACCGATGGGTCGATAATGTTTGGAATAACCATCATTCTCTTCTTTATTTCTTCTTCAATCTCGCGACCTTTTTCAGTTAGTTCATCTATCTTGTCATTGCCTGCAGCCACTTCAGCTTTTACTTTTTCAGCCTCTTCTTTTTTGCCTTGTTGCATAAGCCCGCCAATCTCTTTTGAAAGTTTATTCTTATTGGCGCGCATTGTTTCAACTTCTTGCTTATTTTCTCTATTCTTTAAATCTAGGTCAATTACCTCATCCACTAGAGGTAGTTTCTCGTCTTGGAATTTTTTCTTTATGTTTTCTTTGACGATGTCTGGATTTTCTCTTAAAAATTTAATGTCTAACATCTTATCTCATATAAACCATTTATTACTTTTAGTAATATGGAATACACTCTCCTTCCCTCTTTTTTATGTAAACTAAGAATTAATTGCTTTTTCTAGAGCTTCTTTCTCTTCTTCTCCCAATGTGGCGTATGCTTCACCTTTAATTATTTCTTTTACGTATGTATAACTACTGTCTCTTCCATGCATTGTGTTTAGAATAAATCCTGTATTCACATCATCTAAAAGACAGAGCGTGAAACTTAGATTTCCGCCCATCTCTTTGAAGGCGTCGTACTTAACAATTCCAATTTTGTGAAATGTAGATTTCATTCTTTGAAGCGTCTCATCTATATCTTGTTTTGTCGCTTCATAATCTTCCTGTATTTCGTTCATCTGCTTGAAGTTTTCTTCAATAGCATCTGCTAAATTTTCAGCATCTTTGCCGTTCATAAAAGATTCATATCTGTTCATTAATCTTTTAATCTTAAGATTCTGTAAAAAAGTTACTGTCACAAAAACAATTATAACTAATACTATCGTTCCTAAATATATAAAATCTCTCATACGTTGTCTCCCTATTTAATACTTTCGAACAATTCAAACAATCTCTCGAATTCTTCTGTAGAATAATACTCTATCTCAATTTTTCCTTTACCGTTTGCTTTGTGATTAATAGAAACTTTTGTTCCAAATTTTTCCTTAAGCTTATCAGCAAGCCTTTGCATCTCTGCAGAATTCTGTGTTGGGATTGGAAGTTTCTTTTGTTTAGGATGTAAAATATTCTTAACCAGTTTTTCTGTCTCTCTAACACTTAGTCCTTTATCCACCACTGTCTTTGCTGTCTTCTCTTGCAAATCCTCTATCTCTAATCCAAGCAATGCCCTAGCATGTCCCATCTGCAATTCATCAGCTTTTATCATCTCTTGCACTTTTGGAGAAAGATTGAGAAGCCTCATAGAGTTAGTAATAGCACTTCTTGATTTGGAAAGTCTAGTAGCAACATCCTCCTGGCGCAAATCATATTCTTCAATAAGATTTTTATATGCCTTTGCTTCCTCTATAGGATTTAAATCTGATCTTTGCAAGTTTTCAATAAGCGCAATCTCTGAAGCTTCCTGTGGTTCGTACTCTTTTATAACCACGGGAACCTCTTTTAACTTTGCTAACTTAGCAGCTCTCCATCTACGCTCACCAGCAATAATTTCATAATAATCATTTTTCTTCTGAACGACAAGCGGCTGAATCACTCCGTATCTTTTAATAGAATCTGTTAATTCTTCTAGCTCCGCTTTATTAAAGTTCTTTCTAGGTTGATTTCTGTTTGGTTCAATACTTGATACCGGCAAAGTAGTCTCTGCAGGAACCTTAACTTCCTTTACCACTTCTTTTACCACTTCTTTTTCTACAACCTGAACTTCTGGTTTTTCTTCAGCTTTGTTTACAGCTGGTTTCTTTGCTGCCGCTTTCCTGTCTTCTGCTGTAGGAATAAGCGAATCAACGCCTCTTCCTAAACCTTTCCTTAGTGCCATAACACCCTCCACTAATAATTGTTTCTTCTATTTAAATGAATCACCTATTAATTTGCATAATTATTACAAGTTTACATAATAAATTATTATGTAAACATAGTTGTTTTGTCAATTAATTCCTTCGCTAAATTCTCATACGCCTCTGCTCCTGCTGACTTCTTATCGTACATATGAATTGGAAGTCCATAGCTTGGCGCCTCAGCTAGTCTAACATTTCTAGGAATGATTGTTCCGTAGATATGTAGGTGGATATTATCTCTAACGTTCTCCACAACCTCAGCCGACAAGTTTGTTCTAGTATCATACATAGTGAATAGCACACCATCGATCTCTAGTTTGTCATTAAGCCTTTCTTGAATTAAGTTGATTGTATGGAGCAACTGTGTTAGTCCTTCTAGTGCATAATACTCGCACTGAATTGGAACCATGACTGAGTCGGCAGCCACAAGCGCATTTACTGTTAGTAAATTAAGTGCTGGCGGGCAGTCTATAATTATAAAGTCATAATTGCTCTTTACCTTATCCAATTCTTCCTTGAGAATGAATTCTCTTTCATCCATTCCTATAAGATCAATCTCTGCACCGGACAAATTGGCATTAGATGGGTAAACGTCTAGATTCTTCACTGCACATTCTGTTTTACAGTCTTCGCTTGAACATTCTCCTAAGAGAAGTTCATACACTGTATTCTCTAGTTCGTTTCTTATAATTCCAACTCCGCTAGTTGCATTTCCCTGTGGATCCATGTCCACTAGCAAGACCTTCTTTCCTTGATCTGCCAGGCATGCAGCCACATTAATAGACGTTGTGGTTTTGCCCACGCCGCCTTTTTGATTTGTAATTGCTATTATTTTTCCCATTTTGTACCTCGAATCTCTGTGTTTCCAATTACATATTTTATCACACCGAATGATTTATTTCTATATAAATATGCAAAAATAGTTTCTATATTTATATTTGACTTTGTAAAACACTCCCATTATCTATTCTCATAAAAAATAATAGAAACGATGTTTCACGTGAAACATTTTTCACAAAAAAAGATATGTTTCACGTGAAACATATCTTTCTTGTGTTATATTTGCTTTTCTATAAACCTTTAATTATTTCTTCCAGTTCCATCTTAACTCTAATATCATCAACTCCAACTAGCCCTTTGCAGAAATTTAATTTTGTTTTTAAACTTTGGTCGATAGCTCTTTCCGTTTGGCTACTCACCGAAACTTGCTCTGCTGGAGTTCTTTTAAATGTTTCATGTGAAACATTTTCGCCATCTAATTGATTTAAGCATTCGTTGATAGTTTTTATTTCTTTCATTTTTTCAGCTATCTCATTTGCGTACTTGTCAAGCTGATTATATGTATCTTTTTTGCTAAGCTCCATATGTTCAACTTCTTCCGCTTTTTTAGATATGTTATTTCTCACACTAACTGACAACATTTCCGAACTCTCATCAATCTCATTCTTAAGATTGTTTATCTGCGCATCAATCTGCTTAATAGATACCTGGCTCATCTCAGATAATTCTTCGATCTTTTCTATTTCATTTTCTAACAATTTTTTTCTGTGTTTTAAATACTTCTTAATCATATTTTTTCCTCAACGTATTTTCTTACTATATTATAAATCACTCTTTGATCTCATGCGCTCTTTTTTTGTAAAGTTCGAATCAATTTCTTCTTACTATTGTAAATTTACATTTATATTATTTCAACGGTTTCTTTGAAGGCTTTCCAGCTTTTCTAGGGTATTTAACATTAGTCTTAGAAATTTTCTTTATAATTGCAAATTGTCTATTAATATCTGTCTCTGGAATCTGTTCTGTGCAAACACTATTAAGTCCGGCGCCCAAAATCTCTATAACTGTTCTAGCTGCATAAATTTCTTCATCAGAACCCTCGGCCTTATAACTCACAAACACCCCCTGTCTCTTCACAAATGGAATGCAGTATTCCGATAATACTGATAAGTTTGCCACAGCTCTAGAAACACACAAATCATATTTTTCCCTATAGTTTTCATTCTGCCCTAAATCTTCCGCGCGTCCATGAATGGCTTCTATGCCTTCTAACTCTAATTGATCAATTACTTCCTTTAGAAATTCAACTCTTTTTTCTAAAGAATCTAATAATGTCACCTTTATATTTGGATAGATTATTTTGATAGGAATCCCTGGAAAACCTGCTCCAGTTCCTACATCAATCAAACTATCTATATTTTCCATTTCGATCACTTTATTAATTATCAAGCTGTCCGCAAAATGCTTAACTATAAATTCTTCTTCATCTGTAATTCTGGTCAAATTCATGACCTTATTTTTTTTGATAAGAAGAGAGTAGTAGTCAGAGAATTTTTGTTTTTGGTCCTCGTCTATAGAAATATTTAGTTTTTTTAGGATTTTCTCTAAAAGCCCTATTTTATCCACTTTTCAGAACCTCTCTTGGTTTACATAATATTATGACTTTGCCTATTGTTAAAAATTAAACGGTTTACATAACTTTAGAGTAAAAATTTATCTGTTCTGTTCCATATAAATAAGTAGCACAGAAATGTCTGCAGGAGAAACTCCAGATATTCTTGATGCTTGTCCAATATTTATTGGCCTATATTGTTGAAGTTTTTGTCTAGCTTCTATTCGAAGACTACTTATCTTATCGTAATCTAAATTCTCTGGGATTTTTTTACTTTCTATCTTTTTAAAGTTTTCAACTTGTTTTTTCTGTCTCTCAATGTATCCAGAATACTTTATATTGATGTTTACCTGCTCCTTAACATCTTCTGGAAGCTCTGAGCGCTCTATATCTAACTCTTTTATCTTCTCATAATCAAGTTCTGGTCTTCTAACTAGCTCTGCCAAAGAAGTAGCAGTCTTTAAAGTAGTGCTTTCTAGTTTTTCTAAAACTTTTTGCACTTTCTTGTTTGCTCCCACATATGTTTCTTCCAACCTAGCGATTTCTTTATCAATTGCTTTTTCCTTTGCCACCACAGAATCATACCGCTCTTTAGAAATAAGTCCTACTTCATATCCGAGTGGAGTAAGTCTCAAGTCCGCATTGTCTTGACGAAGCAAGAGTCTATACTCTGCGCGCGAAGTCATCATTCTGTATGGCTCATGACTTTCTTTTGTCACAAGGTCGTCTATCAACACGCCTATGTAACCCACGGATCTATCAATGACCAAGGTCTCTTCACCTTTAGCATATTTAACCGCATTTATTCCTGCCACGATTCCCTGCGCCGCAGCCTCCTCGTAGCCTGAACTTCCGTTAAATTGTCCTGCGCTGAACAGCCCTTTAACTGCCTTAAACTCTAGGTCTGGAAGCAACTGTCCATACTCAATACAGTCGTACTCGATGGCATATGCGTTACGTACAATCTTCGCATTCTCCAAGCCCGGCACAGTATGGTACATCGCATACTGAACATCCTCCGGCAAAGAAGATGACATTCCACCCAAGTACATTTCATTTGTATATAATCCCTCAGGTTCAATGAAAACCTGATGTCTATTTTTATCTGCAAACTTAACCACTTTGTCCTCGATAGAAGGGCAGTACCTAGGGCCTGTTCCCTCTATCATCCCTGAAAATAGGGGAGAGCGCTCGATGTTTTCTTTTATAATCTCGTGCGTCTCTTCGTTAGTATATGTGAGCCAGCAAGACACTTGGTCTTTCTGGATGCTTTCTGGATCAGTAGTAAATGAAAATGGCACAATTCGTTCATCGCCAAATTGCTCCTCCATCTTGCTAAAGTCGACAGTCCTCTTATCCACGCGGGCAGGAGTTCCTGTCTTAAATCTTCTCATCTCTATTCCATTATCTATCAGTGACTGCGTTAGGAAACTCGCTGCCGCCAAACCATTGGGACCAGTCTCCTGGCAAACATCGCCGTGGATACATTTAGCTTTTAAATAAACACCTGTCGCTAACACCACAGACTTCGCATAATAAATAGCTCCAGTAGTAGTCTTAACGCCTTTTATTATACCATCTTCCACTAATATATCTGAAACTTCGGCCTGCTTGATTGTTAAATTGTCCGTATTTTCTAGGGTTTTGCGCATTTCTTTTGTGTAGTCATGCTTGTCTGCTTGAGCACGAAGTGAGTGAACAGCAGGGCCCTTAGATTTGTTTAACATCTTAGACTGAATAAAGGTCTTATCAATATTTTTTCCCATCTCGCCACCTAGCGCATCTACCTCGCGCACTAAGTGTCCCTTAGATGTTCCACCAATATTAGGATTGCATGGCATCAAAGCAACACTATCGATACTGATAGTAAAAACGATAGTGTCCATTCCAAGTCGTGCAGAAGCAAGCGCTGCTTCACATCCAGCATGGCCCGCACCCACAATCACGACATCATGTTGTTCCACAACTTTGCCCATATGTTTCTCCTAAAAAAAGAAATTATGCTATAAGATTATAACACAATTTCTTTTTTATACATTATATTATTAAAATAATTTTTCTTAAATACTTCTATAGATTTTTATTTCCAATGAAAACTTCGAGAAAATTTTATTTCCCCATACAGAACTTTGAGAAAATCTCGTTCGCTAAATCATCCTCCACACTCTCTCCAATAATAAGTCCTAACTTCTCGTAAGCGTCCATCAAATCTATAGAGTAGAAGTCCTCCGGCAAATCTTTGCTCACTGAATCTAAAACATTTTCTAAGCTCTTGTACGCTGCGTCTAAGCATTCTTTGTGGCGGGCATTTGTAATGTAGACTTGATCATTTAATGTAACTTTACCCTCGTAGAATTTCTGACGAATATCTTTCTCTAGCTTATCAAGACCAGTTCCTTCTTTAGCGGAGAAGAGTATAACATCAAGCCCCGACAAAGATTTTATTTCTTCTATATTAACTGTCATATCAAGGTCGGTTTTGTTCACCAAAACGATTGCTTGCTTATCTTTTATAATATCAATGATTTGCTTGTCGTTCTCGTCCAAATCTTTTTGGCCATCCACCACATATAAAATTAGGTCGGCATCTTCAGCCATCTCTTTCGCTTTCTCAACACCTATCTGCTCAACTTTATCGTCGGACTCTCGAATACCAGCAGTATCTACTATGTTAAGACTAAGGCCGTTAAAGTTTATATACTCTTCCAAAGTGTCCCTAGTAGTACCTTCTATCTCTGTAACAATAGCACGTTCCTCGCCAAGCAACAAGTTGAGAAGAGAAGACTTTCCAGCATTAGGCTTTCCTAAAATTACAGTCTTTATTCCTTCTTTAGCCACGCGACCGTTATCAAAACTATCAATTAGTTTCTTAATTTCTTTTAACTCTTTTTCTACAGCATCCTTTATTTTTTTAGAATATCCATCAATGCTGATGTGTTCTGGGTCGTCCAATGCAGACTCAATAAAAGCAATATGATAAATGATTTCTGCGCGAAGTTCCTTAATCTTGTCTGATACATTTCCTTTTAATTGCTTAACAGCAGAAGAGTGTGCAAAATCATTTTTTGCATTAATCAAATCCATAACAGCCTCGGCTTGTGACAAATCCATCTTTCCATTCAAGAAAGCTCTCTTTGTAAATTCACCTGGCTCTGCAGGTCTAGCACCTGCTTTGATAACTAAGTCTAAGACCTTAGTTAAGATTAGCATTCCACCGTGGCAGTTAATCTCAACAGTGTTTTCTCCTGTGAAGGACTTTCCGTCTTTCATCACTAACACTAAAACTTCGTCTATTACTTTGTCTCCATCTTTTATGCAACCAAAATGAGCTGTATGTGTATCCACATCGGCTAGTTTTATATCTTTATATGATTTAAATACTTTGTCAGCAATTTCTATTGCATCTTCACCGCTCACTCGAATAATTCCAATACCCGAAGAGCCTGGGGCAGTAGAGATAGCTGCTATAGTTTCGTAAGTCATAAATATGTCCTCTTTTTCTGAAAGAATTATAACACAATAACAAAAAGAATAGTATATGAGAATTGCACACAAAAAAAGAACTAGAAATTCTCTAGTTCTTTTTCTGATTTGTTTCTAATTATTTAAGAACAACTACTACATGTCTGTATGGCTCTTCGCCCTCACTGCGAGTAGTGCAGTACTTGTCATCCTGAAGTGCTGAGTGAATAATTCTTCTCTCATAAGGATTCATTGGCTCAAGCGCTACTGGCTTTTTAATTCTCTTAACTTTCTTAGCAATATTCTTTGCAAGATTTTCTAGAGTCTGCTGTCTTCTCTCTCTGTAGTTTTCTGTATCAAGTCTAACTCTTGAAAACTTATCATCTGACTCCTTGTTTACAATCAAGCTTGTAAGATACTGAAGTGAGTCAAGTGTCTGACCGCGCTTACCAATCAAAACTCCCATATCATCACCCACTATATCAATGTTAATTGTCTGCTCATTTTCTTGATCTTCCACATTAACATCAAGCTTTACTGTAAGATCCATTGCGTCAAATACTTTGTGTAGGAAGTCTGCTGCAATCTCGTCTACATCGCCTTTCTTTCTAGCCTTGATGACAGCCGCCTTTTTTCCTATTCCTAGAAAGCCACTTCCTCCTTCTTCCACCACTTCGTAATCTAGCTTATCTGATGTGATGCCTAACTCCTGACATGCATTAGTGATAGCATCGTCTACATTTTTTCCTTCAAAATTTTTGAAATCCATTTTTTACCTCTATTCTTTACGGCAATCCGTAATATTGTTTTTAATTGATAATGTTTATTAATTACTTATTATTCTTCTTATTAAAGTCGCTTACTAAGTTAGCTTTTGACGCGAGAGATCCTTGTTTCTTGGCTGCTGACTCCTTAGCTTTTTGAACCTTAGCTTCTTTTTCAGCTGCGCTCATTCCACCTTCGTCTTTAGCTTTTGCTTTGTTCTGAGCTGCGTCTATAACATTATTTCTATAGATACCTTTTTTATTTTTCTTTCTTTCAGCCTTCTTGGCAGCTTTCTTTCTGTTCTCTTCAATGATTGCGTCCATACCCTTTTTGTCTAGGTATTTGTTTATGCATAACTGTTGTACCATCATAACAAGTGAACCAATACACCAGTAAATACCGATACCTACTGGAAGAATATAACACATGTAAATTGAAAAAATTGGCATAATGAAGTTCATTATCTTCATTGATCCGCCCATTCCTGGCACATCAGCAGCCTGTGCATTTTTGTTAATTCTTGTTGTTAATTGAACACTGATAAACTGGAATATACCTGACAATAGTGGGATAGCTATTCCCGCTATAATTATTCCAATGGCTGCAGTTTTAAAATTACCAATATTATCAGATGGTGAACTTCCTACATTTAGCCCTAAAAAATTATTCAATTGAATAATTACTTCTGTGGCTGCACCATGAACTGCGTCAAATAGATCTTGTAGCTTATGCCCATGCGCTAGTTTAAGTGTTGCTCCTGAGGAATTTGTTCCGGTCATAGCGGCAATACAATTGTCTAGTTGATCTTTAAATTTTGGTTTTACTAAATCTTGTCCTGAGAGCTTTGCATTTACATATTTTCCTAATATTGGCTTAGTTCCGAAATATTCTTTTACTTGTTGCACATTCATTCCATAGATAAACTTCTCATATGATTGATGTACTGATGAAACATAGTGCGGAATATCTCTGATTACTGCATACAAAGCAAAAAGTATAGGCATTTGAATTAATAATTGTAAACAACTGCCAGTAGGAGAAGTTCCATACTTAGCATATACTTCTTTAATCTCAGCTTGTTGTGCCATCTGAGATTCCTGGTCTTTTTTTCCTTTGTATTTTTCTTGAATAGCTTTAATCTCTGGTGACATTATAGCATTAAGCTTTGAGAATTTTTGTTGCTTAACCTGCATTGGAAGTAGGAACATTCTAATTACAATTGTAAATACAATAATACAAAGCCCAATATTTAAAATTCCTATTTGAGAGAATATAAAGTAGATTCCCTCCATAATGTATCCCATAAGACTAGCTAAACCTTTTACTAATGGGTTGTTATATAAAAACAATTTTTACCTCCTTAAGGAACAGGGTCGTATCCACCCTCGTGCAAAGGATTACACCTTGCAATTCTTTTAATTGCTAATCTAGATCCTTTGAACGGTCCATATTTTTGTATAGCCTCTATTGCATAAGAAGAGCACGTAGGTATATATCTACATTTACTACGTGTATATGGTGATATCGCTTTTTTGTAAAATTTTATTAATCCGATTAAAAGGAAGCTAATTCCTTTTTTTATCATTTTTAAAACTTTCATCTCTTCTATACAAAAAGGTTTATCTTCAAATTTCTTGCTTTGCAAATCTTTCAATTTGCTACTGATTATCCGATTCTTTACGTCCGGTTTTTAATCAGTCTTATATTTTGAATATAAAAACTACCACCTAGTTTTCAGACAAAATACGTGATTGCTTGCCCAAATGAAGTAGGGCATCTTCAATCTCTTTGTAAGTTTTACCCTTAGCATCGCTTCTTGCGATTACTACCAAATCTAAGCCGTGCTTAAAACTATTATCATTTAATCTATAACTTTCACGAATAAGTCTTGTTAGGCGATGTCTCACTACACTATTTCCTACTTTTTTACTTACCTGGATACCTAATCTGTTAACATCTAATTCGTTTCTTTTGTAGTACAAGATTAAATACTTGTTAGCACATGACTTCTTTTCATCAAAGACTTTCTTAAAGTCCTCATTCTTTTTCAAAGAATTTTTCATAATACTCCCTCAAAAAGAAAAGGTCACATTCCCAAGAATGCAACCTTAAGCTGATATCTTCTTTCTACCTTTAGCTCTTCTTGAAGCTAAAACTTTACGTCCACCAGCAGTTTTCATTCTTTTTCTAAAACCATGTTCTTTTGATCTTTGTCTTTTCTTTGGTTGAAAAGTCATCTTCATAACAATTTACCTCCTTCATTATTAATAGCAAAACATCTTTACTATATAAATGTAAGAATTCGTAGCTAGTTATAAATTAAACCATACTTTCCTATATTTTTCAATGACTTTTTACTATATACAATGATTTTTTTATAATCAGGAGCCTCAGCCAAAGGATTTTTTAATTCAAAATAAGTAGATTATTTTAAAAATCACATAGATTTTTGTGATTTATTAACATTTTTAAATAATTTTCCTTATTTTTACTAATAATTTACATAATTTTACATAATTTGGTTAAGGTTATATACATTATGTCAATAAATTGTTAATAAGTTAATAAAAATATGCTTATTTTATCGGTTTTTTAATTGTTTTAAATAAAATAATGTCAATAACTTATATTTTTAGTTATTATTTGTAACTATTTTATGTATACCAATTATCGTTATTATGTAAATCAAACAGCTATTTTTTTGTTATTAGTTTCTTCCTATTATAATTATAATATTATTGAAATAATTGTTATTTTAGTGTATTATATCTATGTGCGAATTTTTACGATATTTCGCATTTTTTTTAGGGAGGGGCTATGTTTAATATTTTAAGTGAAAAATGGCCTGAAATTTTAAATTTCTTTAAAAATGAATATGAAGTTTCTGATGTTTCTTTTAAAACATGGATTCTTCCACTTGAAATAAAATCAGTGGAAGATGGTTTAGTAACTCTTGTTTTTACTGGACCTAGTGAATCCCAAGGTCTTAAATATATAAACAAAAAATATCTTTCTTTTTTGAAAGTTTCTATTTGTGAAATATTAGATGAAGATTTGGATTTACAAATCATTTTACCAAATGGCGAAATGGGCAGTTCAATTGCTACTGTAAATGAAAGTAAAGTTCAACTTCTAGATCGCATTAAAGAATCTAATTTAAGTGATAAATTTACTTTCGATTCTTTTGTAGTAGGTTCTAATAATAATGCAGCGCAAGTTACTGCTTTGGCGGTGGCTGAATCACCAGGTGAAACTTACAACCCTCTTTATATTTATGGTGGTGTAGGTTTAGGTAAAACTCATTTACTTCAAGCTATTGGTAATTTTGTCTTGGAACAAAATCCAGAGGCTACTGTTCTTTATACATATAGTGAGTCCTTTGTTAATGAAGTAATTGATTTGCTTGCTGGTAAACATACTGTGCAAGAAGATATCCAACGTTTTAGAAATAAATATAGGAATGTAGATGTATTATTATTGGATGATATTCAATTCTTCTCTAATAAAGATAGATGTCAAGAAGAATTATTTAATATTTTCAATGATTTACATATGAAACATAAACAGATAGTTATCACATCTGATAAAATTCCAAAGGATATGGAAGGTATTTCTGAAAGATTAATTAATCGTTTTGAAATGGGACTTACTGTAGATATTCAAAATCCAGATTATGAAACACGAATGGCTATTCTACTTAATAAAGCTAAACAAGAATCTGAAATTAAAATAGATAATAGTGCACTTGATTTTATTGCCAATAACTTTACTTCCAATATTAGAGAATTGGAAGGTTCATTTAATAAATTAGTTGCTTATGCAAAAATGCAACCTGGCACTATTATTGATTTAGATTTTGCTAAAGATACTTTGAAGGATATGATTGATCCTGATAATAAAAAAAATATTACCTGCGAATCTATTATTAAGATAGTAGCTGAACATTTTGATTTAACTACTAAAGATTTAATTTCAGATAAGAGAACTGCTGATCTAGCATGGCCTCGTCAACTTTGTATGTATCTTTGTAAATATTTTACTGATGATAAATTGGAGACTATTGCTAAATCATTAGGTAAAACTCACGGTAATATAATCTATGGAATAAGTAGGGTAAATAAAAAAATGGAGTCAGACCCAAATGTTAAGGCTACCGTAGATGTTTTAAAGAAAAAAATTGATAACGAATAATTTTTATTTTTAATAACTTTATTAATAAACTATCAATAACTATTATTTATTAGTAAATAACTATGTCAATAAAATGATAATAAAAATTTGTAGTTTGTTGATTTATAAATAAAAATTCACATAAATAATCTATAAATAAAATAATATTGATAATAACTTACGTGATTTGTTAATTATTTAAAAATTTATTAACCTTAATTTTTATTATATATATACGATAAATAAAGGATTTTTGATACTTTTTATCATATTGACTGTCCTTATTATCATTATTAAAAATATATATTTATTTATACTTTTATTTTAAAGGAGAAGAAGGATGAAATTACTATTTAAAAAATCAGATTTAATTGAAGGAATCAATGTTGTAATGAAAGCAGTGTCAACTAAATCTTCTATGAAAATTTTAGAATGTATTTTAATTGATGCTACTGAAGGATTTATTAAATTTACTGCAAACGATATGGATCTAGGAATAGAAACTAAAGTTAAAGGTGAAATTAAAGAAGCTGGAAAGGTTGCAATAGAAGCAAGAATTTTTTCAGAAATTGTTCGAAAACTTCCAGACAGTGAAATTACATTTGAAATAGAAGATGATACTAAATCATTAATTACATGTGAAAATTCAAAATTTAACATTCAGATAATGGATCCAGAAGATTTTTCTCCACTACCAAGAGTAGAAAAAAATAATAAAGTTAGTATTTCACAGTTATCACTTAAAAATATTATTGATCAAACTATTTTTGCAATTAATGATGCAGAAAAAAATAAAGTTTTAACTGGTGAACTTTTTGAAATAAAAGGAAATAAATTAAAAGTAGTAGCATTAGATAAGTTTAGAATTGCAATTAGAAATATAGAATTAAAAGAAGAATATGATTTAGGTAAAGTTATTATTCCAGGAAAATCATTAAATGAAATTAGTAAGATTTTAAATGGTGGAATGGAAGATGATGTAATGATTTATTTTACAAACAATCATATTCTATTTGATCTAGGAGATACAGTTGTTGTTTCTAGATTGATTGAAGATACTAATTTCTTTGACACAGACAAAATGATTAGTTCTGATTATAAGACAAAGATTGAAATAAATAAAAGAGAGTTTATGGATTGTATAGATAGAGCTACACTTCTTATTAAAGAAGGTGAAAGTAAACCAGTATTCTTAACAATTAAGGATGGAGTTTTAGATTTATCAATTAATACATTTATTGGAACAATGGATGAAAAGATAGACATCGCCAAAGAAGGTGAAGATTTAATGATTAGTTTTAATCCAAAATTCCTTTTAGATATTTTGAAAGTTTTGGAAGATGAAAAAATTACTTTGTATATGACAAATTCAAAAGCACCATGTTTCATCAGAAATGAGAATAATTCATATATTTATATTGTACTTCCAGTAGTACAGTAAATATTTTTTAAAATGGAAAGTGAAGAAATTCATTTTTCATTTTTAAAGTAAGGGAATAGATTATGGAAATAGAAATTAGAGATGAATATATAAAATTAGGACAGGCAATGAAATTAGCTGGGCTTGTATCTTCAGGCATTGAGGCAAAAGTGGTTATTCAAGAAGGACAAGTGAAAGTTAATGGGGAGGTAGATACTAGAAGAGGTAAGAAATTATATTCAGGTGATAATTTTGAATTTAATGGGGAATTAGTAAAAATTAAATAATCTGAGGGTAAAATGTTAGTAAAAAAATTAGAATTACAAAATTATAGAAATTATAAATCATTAGATTTAGAGTTAGACCCAAAGAAAAATATTTTATATGGAAATAATGCACAAGGTAAGACAAATTTATTAGAAGCTATATATATTTGTAGTACTACTAAATCTCATAGAAGTAATAAAGATATTGAATTAATTAAATTTGGTGAGAGAGAAGCTCATATAAAATTATTTATTGAGAAAAAAGAAAAAGAATATAGGATAGATGTTCATTTAAGAAAAAATAAAACTAAGGGAATTGCAATAAATGGAATTCCAATTAAAAGAGCGAGTGAATTGTTTGGAATATTTAATGTCATTTTTTTTGCACCGGAAGATTTAAATATTATAAAAAATGGTCCGGCGGAGAGAAGAAGATTTATGGATTTAGAACTTTGTCAGTTAGATAAAATATATGTTCATAATCTAATTAATTATAATAAAGTTTTAACTCAAAGAAATAGACTTCTTAAAGAAATTAGTTTTAATCCAAAAGAAGAAGAGACACTGGACGTTTGGGATGAACAACTTGTTATTTATGGAAAAGAGATAATCAAAAAGCGTGAAGAATTTATAAATCAGATTAGTAAGATTATAAAACCTATCCATGAAGATTTAACAAACAAAGAAGAAAAAATAAAAATAGACTATCATAAAAATACTGAAGCTAGAGATTTTGAAAGAAATCTAAAAAGAAACAGAAATATTGATCTTAAAAATAAGAGTACTTCGGTGGGGCCACATAGAGATGACATTTTATTCTTTAATAAAGATATTAATATTAGAACTTATGGAAGTCAGGGACAAAAAAGAACTATTGCTTTGTCTTTGAAGTTAGCGGAGATTGAGCTTGTTAAAAAAATTATTAATGACACACCCGTTTTACTTTTAGATGATGTGCTATCAGAACTTGATTCAAATAGACAAAATCATTTACTAGAAAGACTAGAAAATATACAAACGATTGTTACTTGTACAGGACTAGATGAATTTATAGAAAACAGTATAAATATCGACAGAGTATTTAATGTTGATAATGCAAAAGTAAAAGAGAAAAAAATTAATTAACTTTATAATTTGAAAGGGAGTTTTTAAATGACAGATAAACAACAAGGACAAAAAGAATATGGTGCAGATCAGATTCAAGTCTTAGAAGGATTGGAGGCTGTTAGGAAAAGACCTGGTATGTACATTGGTACTACATCTTCACGTGGTCTTCATCACTTGGTGTATGAGATAGTGGATAACGCAGTGGATGAGGCTTTAGCTGGATACTGCTCAACTATTGAAGTTACTATCAACAAAGATAATTCAATCACTGTAAAAGATGATGGTAGAGGAATTCCTGTTGATATTAATAAAAAGACAGGTAAGCCAGCAGTGGAAGTAGTATTTACTGTACTTCATGCCGGTGGTAAATTTGGCGGTGGCGGATACAAAGTATCTGGTGGTCTTCACGGTGTAGGTGCTTCTGTAGTTAATGCTCTTTCAGAGTGGTTAGAGGTACGAGTATGTAGAGATGGTAAGATTTATCATCAAAGATACGAGTATGGAAAAGTGGTTAAAGAACTAGAAGAAGTGGGAACAGCTGACGCTGATATGAGTGGTACAGAAGTAACATTCCTCCCAGATAAAGAATTGTTTGATACCACTATTTATGAGTTTGATATTTTAAAAACTAGACTTCGTGAGACAGCATTCCTTACAAAGAATCTTAAAATCATATTAAAAGATGTAAGAGAAGAGGACGTTAAGGAAAGAAAATTCCACTATGAGGGTGGAATTATGGAATTTGTAGAGTATATGAATAAAAAGAAAGAGCCACTCTACAAAGATGTGATTTATTGTGAGGGCACAGCAAACAATGTGTATGTGGAAGTTGCTTTGCAGCACAATAATGCATACTCAGAAAACTTGCTTTCATTTGTAAATAATATTAATACACCTGAAGGTGGTATGCAGGTGGAAGGTTTCAAGCGTGCTCTTACAAAGACACTTAATAACTACGCCAGAAAAAATAAAATTTTAAAAGATAAAGAAGATAACCTATCTGGTGAGGACTTTAGAGAAGGACTTACTGCGGTTATCAGTGTAAAAATAGAAGATCCTCAGTTTGAGGGACAGACAAAACAGAAACTTGGAAACAGTGAGGCAAGAGGCGCTGTTGATAGTATTATGAGTGAGCAGATGACTTATTTCCTCGAACAAAATCCAAGCGTTGCTAAGACTATTTGCGAGAAAGCCGTTTTGGCAGCTAGAGCACGTAACGCAGCTAGAAAAGCTAGAGAGGCTACACGTAAAACTGCTTTGTCGGTGGCAGCTCTTCCAGGAAAGCTTGCTGATTGTTCAGATAAAGATCCTAAGAAGTGCGAGATATTTATAGTCGAGGGTGATTCTGCCGGTGGTTCAGCGAAGAAGGCTAGAACTCGTGCCACACAAGCTATTCTTCCGCTTCGCGGTAAAATTCTAAATGTAGAAAAAGCTCGAATCGACAGAATTATGAACAACGAAGAAATCAATACAATGATTACGGCATTTGGTACAGGTATCCATGAGGAGTTTGATATTGAAAATCTAAGATACGATAAAATAATTATTATGACTGATGCCGATGTGGACGGTGCGCATATCGAAACTTTGATGCTCACATTCTTCTACAGATTTATGCCTGAGCTAATAAGACAGGGACATGTATATTTGGCGACACCTCCACTTTATAAAGTATCAAAGAATAAGAAATCTTATTACGCATACAATGATGATGAACTAAACAACATCATTGATGAGATTGGCCGAGACGGAAACAATAAGATTCAAAGATACAAAGGTCTTGGTGAGATGGACGCAGAGCAACTCTGGGAAACTACAATGGATCCAGAAAAGAGAATGTTAAAGAGAGTTGAGATTAATGAGGACACTATGTCAGAGATTGATTTAACATTCACCACTCTTATGGGTGATGACGTAGAACCAAGACGTGAGTTTATTGAAGAGAATGCTAAGTTCGTTCAGAACTTAGATATATAACAAGGACATGAGATTTGTTCAGATTTTATATATTTAACAATAGTATAAAAACCAGTAAAAGGTAATTATCAATAGATTTTCTAACAGGAGAAAATAATGGAAGAAAATATTTTTGACAAAATAAGTAGTGTAGACTTAAAGGATACGATGGAAAGTTCATATATAGATTACGCGATGAGCGTAATCGCATCACGTGCGCTTCCAGATGTTCGCGATGGACTAAAGCCGGTTCAGAGAAGAATCCTTCATGCGATGGTTGAATTAAATAATGGTCCAGATAAAGCCCACAGAAAATGTGCGCGTATTGTCGGAGACACAATGGGTAAATATCATCCACACGGCGATAGTTCTATCTATGGTGCGTTGGTTAACATGGCGCAGGAGTGGAACATTAGATACCCACTAGTGGACGGCCAAGGTAACTTCGGCTCGGAAGACGGCGACGGTGCAGCTGCTATGCGTTACACAGAGGCGCGTTTAAGCAGAATATCTATGGAGCTAGTTAAAGATATGAACAAAGATACAGTGGACTTTGTTCCTAACTTTGACGAGACCGAAAAAGAGCCAGCAGTTTTGCCTGCTAGATTTCCTAACCTTTTGGTAAATGGAACAACAGGTATTGCCGTAGGTATGGCTACAAACATTCCGCCACATAATTTGACGGAGTCTATTAATGCTATTATCAAGATGATTGATAACAAGGTGGACGAAGATAGAGACACTGAGATAGACGAAGTGATGCAGATTATCCAAGGACCTGACTATCCAACAGGTGGCGTGATTTTAGGCAGAGCTGGAATCAATGAGGCATACAGAACAGGACGCGGGAAGATAGTGACACGAGCCGTGACTGATGTTGAGATGATGGACAATGGAAAGTCTAGAATTATCGTAACAGAACTTCCATATATGGTTAATAAGGCAAAGCTAGTAGAAAAGATAGCGATGCTTCACAGAGATAAAAAAATAGAAGGCATTACAGACTTAAGAGACGAGTCCGACAAAGACGGTATCAGAATTGTTATTGAACTTAGAAAAGACGCAAATGTAAATGTTATTCTAAATCAACTTTACAAGCACACACAACTTCAGGATACATTCGGTGTGATTATGCTTGCGCTAGTTAATGGCGAGCCAAAGGTTTTAAATCTTTTAGAGATGCTAACAGAATATTTGAATCACCAGAAGGAAGTTGTAACTAGAAGATCTAAGTTTGAATTAGAAAAAGCAGAGCAGAGAGAGCATATTATTGAGGGCCTTTTGATTGCTCTTGATAATATTGATGAAGTAATTAAGATTGTACGTAATTCTCACACTACTCAAGATGCAAAGGATGGATTGATTAAAAGATTTGGTCTATCAGACGCACAGGCTAGCGCTATTGTTGAGATGAGAATTAGACAGCTAACTGGTTTGGCTAGAGAAGACCTTGAGAATGAGCAAAAAGAGTTGATGGAACTTATTGCTTTCTTAAAAGGTGTTTTGGCGGACGAGAAAAAATTGCTTGGAGTTATTAAAGAAGAGCTAGAAGAAGTTAGAGATAAGTTTGGTGATGAGAGAAAGACTGAGATTGGAATAGACCCAGGAGATCTTTCAAACGAAGACTTAATTCCAGAAGAGCAGACAATGGTTTGCATGACAAATCTTGGTTACATCAAGAGAATGACTACAGACAATTTTAAGAGCCAGAATCGTGGTGGTAAGGGCATAAAGGGAATGCAAACTATAAACGACGACTTTATGAAGGAAATGTTTATGGTTTCTACTCATGATTACATTTTGTTTATCACAAACACCGGAAGAATTTACAAGACAAAATGTTATGAGATTCCAGAGGCAGGAAGAACGGCTAGAGGCGTGGCTGTAGTTAACTTGCTTCAGCTTAAATCGGATGAGTATATTTCAAAAATGGTTCCAATTCATGACTTTGAGGAAGACAAATATCTTGTAATGTCAACACGCAAAGGAACTATTAAGAAGACTGCCGTTAGAGAATATAAGAACATTAGAAAGAGCGGCATCCAGGCTATTAATCTTCGTCCAGGAGATGAACTACAAGACGTTCATATTTTAGATGACGACGATAACATTATGATTGTTACTAAAGATGGACATGCTATCAGATTTAAACTTACTGATGTTAGAGAGACTGGACGTTCAGCTATGGGTGTTAAGGGTATTGAACTTAACTCAGGTGATGAAGTGGTTGCTATGCAAGCTGAGTCACGAGGTTCACACTTACTAATCGTTTCTGCAAACGGCATGGGTAAGCGAACTGAGATAGAGGAGTTCAAACTTCAGAACCGCGGCGGCAAAGGAGTGAAGGGATACAAAGTCACAGACAAGACAGGCGAAGTAGTGGGCGCGAAGACTGTGAACCCTGGCACTGAGATTATGATGATTACAAATGAGGGCATCATTATTAGAATGGCAGTGGATGACATTTCAATTCTAGGAAGAGTCACTCTCGGTGTTAAACTTATGAACACGGGAGCCGATGAAGATATCGTGGTAGCAAGTGTTATGAGAGTGAAAGAAGATGTGGAAGAAGAAACATCTGAATAACAATAGGAAGTAGAATGTTGAGAAAAGTAAAAGCAGACAAAATTATAAATACAGTTAAAGAGATGTGCATTGAAGCAAATCTTGAACTAGCGCCGGATATGAAAAAGGCGTTAATTAGCGCAAAGGAAAATGAAACTTCCGAAGTGGGTTGTAAAATTTTGTCAGACCTAGAAGAAAATCTAGAGATTGCAAAAAATGAGAGCATCCCAATTTGCCAAGACACTGGAATGGCGGTGGTCTTTGTAGAGGTAGGACAAAATGTAAAAGTTAAAGGTTCTTTGACGGAGGCTATTAATGAGGGCGTTAGGCAAGGCTACGTGGAAGGATATCTTAGAAAGAGTGTGGTTTCTGATCCGCTTGAGAGAGTGAACACAAACGATAACACGCCCGCCATCATTCACTATGATATTGTGGATGGAAATGAGATTAAAATTACGCTAGCGCCAAAGGGCTTCGGTAGCGAGAATATGAGCAAAATTGTTATGCTTAAGCCTGCTGACGGAATAGAGGGTGTGAAAGATGTAGTTATAAATGCAGTGAAGGAGGCCGGACCTAATGCTTGCCCTCCAATGGTAGTGGGAGTTGGTATCGGCGGAACTTTTGAAAAGTGTGCACTCCTTGCAAAGAAAGCTTTGGCTAGGGATTTAAATTCAAAAAATGAAAATAAGCTGTATGCAGATTTGGAAGATGAACTTTTAGAGAAGATTAACAAGCTTGGAATTGGTCCTGGCGGGTTGGGTGGAACACGGACAGCACTTGGAGTAAATGTGGAAACTTATCCAACACACATTGCAGGACTTCCAGTGGCAGTAAATATTTGTTGTCATGTGAATCGTCATGTGACTAGAACAATATAGGTGAGAATATGGAAATTAAAACACCACTAACAAAAGAAAAAATAAAGTCTCTAAAGAGTGGAGACTATGTGTATATAACAGGAACTATTTATACGGCAAGAGATGCTGCTCACAAACGAATGAGTGAGGCATTAGCTCGTGGCGAAAAGTTGCCAATCGATGTGAAGGACCAAGTTATATATTACATGGGGCCAACTCCAGCTAAAGAGGGGCAGGTCATTGGATCTGCTGGACCAACTACAGCTAGCAGAATGGACAAGTACGCACCAAAACTTTTGAAACTTGGTTTATCTGGAATGATAGGTAAAGGAAAAAGATCGCAGGAAGTGATAGATGCTATCGTTTTAAATGAGGCAGTTTACTTTGCGGCCGTGGGTGGGGCTGGAGCGTTGCTTTCAAAATGCATTAAGAAAAGTGAAGTGGTAGCGTACGAAGATTTGGGAACAGAGGCTATTAGAAAATTGGAAGTGGAAAACTTCCCAGCGATAGTTGTTATTGATAGAAATGGCAATAACCTTTACGAAGAGATTGGGAAATAGATAGGCGCGGGATGCTGAGTTGACAAGTACAAAGTGCTATAATATAATATCTTTTGCGCTAAAGCAGAAAATTAAATACTGATTTAATAATCAGGCATGGAGAAGTACTCAAGTGGCTGAAGAGGCGCCCCTGCTAAGGGTGTAGGTCGTTTACGCGGCGCGAGGGTTCAAATCCCTCCTTCTCCGTTGAAAAAAGAACAGTTCATTCCGCTGTTCTTTTTTGTTATGTGGGGGAGCGAAAAATGAGACGCTCGCTAGGAAGTCGCTCGACGCCAACATTTTTCGCTCCCCCATCCAATATAAGAGGGCAAAAGAATCTATTATTTTCTGAACGAAGAAATCTATGAGAATTTTATAAAAAATATTATATTTTCACGAAGAATTGTGGTCAAAATATTGAGAAACACTAGATGTTGTAAATCTTCTATGAGGCCGATAAAATAAGGGGAAAAAAGTTAAAATTTTTTGAAAAAAGTTGTTGACACTGCAATATCGCTGTGCTATATTAAATAGGCTGTCGCGAAATCAGCAGATTTTGTGCGCAGCAAAAAAGTTTTTATAATAAGAACATTGATAACTAAACAGCAACCATC